>NZ_JBBKTQ010000004.1:0-65000 GCF_037890035.1 Ramlibacter sp. AN1133 | reverse complement strand
CGGCGGCGCGCCGCCGGCCCGCTCGGAGGCCGCCGGTGCCTCGGCCGACTGGGTGGCATCGAGGAACCAGGCCGTCTCGCGCTGGAACACGCTGGCGAAGAGGGCCAGCATGTCGGCCGAGGGCACGCGTTTGCCGCTCTCGATCATGCTGAGATACGAGACGGAAGGCGCCCGCGCGGCGTCGATCTGGATGCAGCGCGTCGAGAGTTCTTCCAGCGTCAGTCCATGGGTCTTGCGAAGGCCCCGCAGCTTGCTGCCGAGGAGCCTGGTGTTTCTGGAGTGCTGGGAGGACTGGGCCATGGCGGCAGCATACCTTGTGAAATTAACTCTGTGAAATTTCCCCAGTGAAATTTACAGGCTTCCGTTTCACATAATGGCTTCAACGCCGGGCCCTCGGGTCACGTGCCACAGGTTTTCAACTCGGAGACTCCCATGGCATCCATCCTCATCCTCGGAGCGTCCTACGGTTCGCTCCTCGCCACCAAGCTGCTGATGGCGCACCACCGCGTGACGCTGGTCTGCACGGCCCCCACGGCCGCCCTGATCAACCGCGAGGGCACGGTCGTGCGCTTCCCGGTCAAGGGCCGCGAAGGCCTGGTGGAGGTCGCCTCCCGCGAGCTGCCCGGCATCCTGCAGGCCGCCACGCCCGACGAAGTCGATCCCGGGCACTTCGACCTGGCCGTGCTGGGCATGCAGGAGTCGCAGTACGGCGAGGACGGCGTGCGCGACCTGATGCAGCGCATCGCCGCCGCCCGCATCCCCTGCCTGGCGATCATGAACATGCCGCCGCTGCCCTACCTGCGGCGCATCCCGCGCGTGCAGGCCGACCTGCTGAAGGACTGCTACACCGACCCCGACGTGTGGGCCGCCTTCGACCCCGACCTGGTGACGCTGGCCAGCCCCGACCCGCAGGCCTTCCGCCCGGCCGGCGAGCCCAAGAACGTGCTGCAGGTGGGCCTGCCCACCAACTTCAAGGCCGCCCGCTTCAGCGGCGAGGCTCCCACGCGCCTGCTGCGCCGGCTGGAGGCCGACATCGAGGCCGCGCACTTCACGGTCGACGGCCAGCCGGTGGACATCCCGGTGAAGCTGAAGGTGCACGAGTCGCTGTTCGTGCCGCTGGCCAAGTGGCCGATGCTCATGACCGGCAACTACCGCTGCATCCGCGCCCACGGGATGATCCCGATCCAGGAAGCGGTGCACGGCGACATCGAGCGCTCGCGCGCGATCTACGCCTGGGTGTCCGACCTGTGCTGCCGCCTCGGCGCCGACCCGGCCGACCTCGTGCCCTTCGAGAAGTACGCGCACGCGGCCGCTTCGCTCAAGAAGCCCTCCTCCGCCGCGCGCGCCCTGGACGCCGGTGCGCAGAACATCGAGCGGGTCGACGCGCTGGTGCGCCGCCTCGCCGTGCAGCTGGGCCTCGCAAACCACGAGATACAGGAGATGGTGGGCCTGATCGACGCGCGCCTGGCCGGCAACCGGCTGGCGCGCGAGGAGCGCATCGCCGCGTAGGCTGGCGGCAAGCCGCGCAGCGCGCAACCCCGGCGCTGCGGGCCGCCCCTGGACCGAAAGCCGCCCGCGGGCGGCTTTCGCGCGTCATGATGGGGGCTGTGCATCGAACACCCGCATGAACGGATTCAAGCTGCCCACCAAGACCCCCCCGACCGGCAAGCCGGCCAAGACGCGCATGCCGCCGCGCAAGGTGTGGGGCCTGTTCGCCCTCATCCTGCTCGTCAACTACCTGGTGATGAGCTACCTGTATCCGGCCGGCGACGCGCCGGTGACGGTGCCGTACACCTCCTTCCGCGACCAGGTCGCCAAGGGCAACGTGGCGGCGATCTACAGCAAGGGAACCGGCATCGAGGGCCGCTTCAAGGCGCCAGTGAGCTGGCCGCCGGAAGAGATGCGCCAGCAGAAGCTGCCGCCGCAGGCGCCCGCAGCCGAGCGCGCGCAGGCCCGCATGCCCGTGCGCCAGGCAGCGATGTTCGTCACCGAGCTGCCGACCTTCTTCGACCGCGAGCTGGAACCCTTCCTGATCTCGCACGGGGTGGAGATCAGCGCCGTGCCCATCCAGCAGGGTGGCGGCTGGTCGACCCTCCTGTTCGGCTTCGGCCCGGCGATCCTGCTGATCGCCTTCTACGTCTGGATGTACCGGCGCGCGGCGGGGCAGGGCGGCGGCGGCGGCATGGGCGGCATCTTCGGCATGGGCCGCAGCCGCGCCAAGCGCTACGACGAGGCCGACGCCGACAACCGCATCACCTTCAACGACGTCGCCGGCATCGACGAGGCCGAGAACGAACTGGTGGAGATCGTCGACTTCCTCAAGGCGCCCGAGAAGTACACGCGCCTGGGCGGCACCGCGCCCAAGGGCGTGCTGCTGATCGGCTCGCCCGGCACCGGCAAGACGCTGCTGGCCAAGGCGGTGGCGGGCGAGGCAGGCGTGCCCTTCTTCTCCATGAGCGCTTCCGAGTTCGTGGAGATGATCGTCGGCGTGGGCGCGGCGCGCGTGCGCGACCTGTTCAAGCAGGCGCGCGAGAGCGCGCCGGCCATCATCTTCATCGACGAGATCGACGCCATCGGGCGCGCGCGCGGCCAGATGGCGATCGGCGGCGCCAGCGAGCAGGAACACACGCTGCAGCAGATCCTGACCGAGATGGACGGCTTCACCGGCCGAGAGGGCATCATCGTGCTGGCGGCCACCAACCAGCCCGACGTGCTCGATCGCGCGCTGCTGCGCCCGGGCCGCTTCGACCGCCGCGTGGTGGTGAACCTGCCGGACAAGACCGGCCGCAAGGCGATCCTGGACGTGCACGTGCGCAAGGTGCCGCTGGACGCCGACGTGAGCCTGGAGGAACTGGCGCAGGCCACGCCGGGCTTTTCCGGCGCCGACCTGAAGAACCTGGTGAACGAGGCGGCGCTGCTGGCGGCGCGCCGCAACGAGGCCGCGGTGCACCACAAGGACTTCCTCGATTCGCTGGAGAAGATCGTGCTCGGCCCCGAGCGGCCGCTGCTGCTGGGCCCGGACGACCGCGAGCGCATCGCGTACCACGAGAGCGGGCACGCCCTGCTCGGCATCCTGGTGCCCGGGGCGGACCCGGTCCATCGCGTCAGCATCGTGCCGCGCGGACAGGCGCTGGGCGTGACCTACCAGCGCCCGCAGACCGACCGCTACAACTACCCCGAGGACTACCTGCGCGCCCGCATCATCGGCATGCTGGGCGGCCGCGCGGCGGAGGAAGTGGTGTACGGCACGCGCACGACCGGCGCCGAGAACGACATCGAGCAGGCCACCAACATGGCCCGCAACATGGTCACGCGCTGGGGCATGAGCGACGCGGTGGGGATGGTGCAGCTCGCGCCGCCGCAGAACGCTTACCTCGGCACCGGCGGCGCGTACATGGGCGAGAAGCCCTTCAGCGAGCAGACCGCCAGCCTGATCGACGCCGAGGTGCAGCGCATCATCAACGAGTGCCACCAGGAGGCCAAGCGCCTGCTGCACCAGAACCGGCGCGCGCTCGACGCGCTGGTGCAGGCCCTGCTGCAGAAGGAAACCCTGTCGGAGCAGGAGATCCTCGACGCCACCGGCCTGGCCCGCGCGCCCGACCTGGAAACGCGTCCGCTGAAGGCATGATCGGGGGGCCTGCCCCCATGCGCATCCACGACGCCCCGGCCACCGCGGCCGCCCTGCCCTACGAGCGCCTCGTCCCCGCGCTCGAAACCATGTTCGCGCGCGGCTGCGAGGTGCCGCCGCGCCACATCCACGAATTGGGGTCAGATTCCAATTTCTTCACCTCCTTGATCATGCCGGCGTGGGTGCCGGGCCGCTACTACGGGGTGAAGACGATCAACATCGCGCCGGGCAACGCGCAGCGCGGACTGCCGGGGCTGCACGCGACCTACCTGCTGTACGACGGCAGCACCGGCGTGCCGCTGGCACTGATCGACGGCAACGCGATCACGACGCGGCGCACCGCGGCGGCGTCCGCGCTGGCAGGACGCTGGCTGGCACGCGCCGACGCGCGGCGGCTGCTCGTGGTCGGCGCCGGTCGCATCGCGCGCGAACTCCCCGCGGCCTATCGCGCGGTGCGAGCGATCGACGAGGTGCGCGTGTGGGCGCGCTCGCCGGCCCGCGCGCAGGCGCTGGCGCAGGCCTGGCGCAGCGAGGGACTGGACGCGCGCGCGGTCACCGAACTCGCCGCCGCCTGTGGCCAGGCCGATATCGTGAGCTGCGCGACGCTCGCCACCGAGCCCGTCGTGCGCGGGACCTGGCTGCGCCCCGGCACGCACCTGGACCTGATCGGCAGCTTCACGCCCGCCATGCGCGAGGCCGATGACGACTGCTTCGCCGGCGCCTCGCTCTATCTCGACACGGAGGAGGCGCTGCAGAAAAGCGGTGAGCTGCTCGGCCCGATGGCGCGCGGCCTGTTCACGCCGGCCGACGTGCGCGGCACGCTCGCCGCGCTGGCACGCGGCGAGGCCGCGGGGCGCACGCGCGACGACGAGCGCACGGTCTTCAAGTCGGTGGGCACGGCGCTGGAAGACCTGGCCGCCGCGATCCTCGTCCACGAAGGCGCGAGGCCTGCGTAGGCTGGTCCTGCCGAAGGCACCATCGGCACCCGGCCACCGATCGCTGCCCCGCTCCGCGGAACCCGCGCGCCATTCACGCCATTAGTACCCGCAAACCCGGGCAGCGCGCCCTATGCCCGCCCTCTCCCGCGGCCTAGTCTTGCGCGCATGGCCCGCCCCTCCCGCACCCGCCCCGGCACGGACGACTGGAAGACCGCCCACTGGCCCTACACGATGCCTTCCCCGGAGGCGCGCGAGGGCGGCCATTCGCTGTGGGAACTGTGGCGCGAGGCCGCGCGCGGTTTCGACGCCGCGTTCGCGCCCACGCAGCCGTCCCAGGCGGGTGAGGTCTGCATCGGGAGTGCCGCCCCCCTGGCCGGGCCGTCCGTCCCCGTGCCGCACCCGCCGACCGCGGAGGCGCTCGTGCTCGCCGCGCGGCACAACAACCGCGTCTGCCCGCGCCCCGGCCCGTGGGCGCGCCTGTACGAGGCGCTCGGGGGCGCCCGGTACCAGGACCTGCCGCCACCGCCCGTGCAGCCCTGGCAATGGGCCGCCTTGTCCTCGCTCGAGAAACGCCTGCGCTTCCGGGCGCACATCGACTGGGCGGCGCGCCACCGCCGCCTGAAACCCCTGGCCGCCTTCATGAACGGACTGCCCGAGGAGGACTGGCTGCACATGGGAGAGTCCTAGCGCGGGCGGTTGTGACGGATCGTGACGGCGCAACGAATTTGAGGGGGGTAGCTGAGCAATCCATTGCAGCTCTTACAGATGACTTGCGGCCCCCCGGCGGTACGCTTGACGCATGGCACGCCAGCGCGATCCCCGGACGAAACCTGCCCCGGTCGCGACCGAGAACTGGTCGTCCCGCCTGCCGCTGCCGGATGCGCGCGAGGGGGGCGATTCCGCCTGGGAACTCTGGCACGACGCCTCGCGCCGGCTGGACCTGGCGTTCGCGCCCACGGAGCCCTCGGGCGTCGGCCAGATGCACACCGAAAGCGGCATGGGCGAAGCGGTGGTGACCGAGGAGCGTCCGCGCTTCCTCACCGTGCACACGGTGATGGTGGTCGCGCGCCGCCACAACCGCGTCTGCCCGCACCCTTCACACTGGATCCAGCTTTACCAGTTGCTGGGAGGCGAGCGCCACCCCGACCTGCAGGCGCCTCCCTTGCAGCCGTGGCTGTGGCCGCAGTTGTCCGGCCTGCAGAAGCGCCTGCGCTTTCGCGAGCATGTGGAGTGGGCCGAGCGGCATGGCTGCCTCGACCAGGTGGCGCGCTTCATGGGCCGGATGGAGGAAGGCGACTGGGTGCACATGGGCGAGGACTAGCTCTCCGCTATCCCCGGCGCCCCACCCAGATCCCCAGCCCCTGCGCGTTCAGCGCCACGTCCATCTCCAGCAGCGCCACGATGTCCGCATCGGCCAGGCCGACGCCGCGCGCATGCGCCTCGGCCAGGTAGATCGCCCGCAGGCCGTCCCGCAGGCGCTCGCCGAAGTCCGGCGCATCGCGCAGCCCTTGCGCCAGTGCCGCCATCGCATCGCTCTGCCGCACGATCATGTCCGCCTGCGCCTCGACCTGCGCGATGGCGCCGAAATGCGTGACGAAGGCCAGCGCCGGCCGCAGCGCCAGCAGGCGCGCCACCGAGGCGCGCAGGGCCACGGGGTCGTACTGCACCGGGGAGCTCGAAGGCAGCGCGTAATGCCAGCGCCCGTTGTGGAACTCGCGGTAGGAAACGCCCAGCGTGTCGCCGGTGAAGCACCCCCGGCTCGCCTCGTCCCACACGCACAGGTGGTGTCGCGCGTGGCCCGGCGTGTCCAGCAGGCGCAGCGGCCGCCGCGCCAGATGCAGCACCATGCCCTCCTCGCCGGCCGTCACGCGCCCGGCCGGCACCGGCACCAGCTCGCCATAGTCGCGCCGTGCGATCTCCTCGCCGTACACCTCGCGCACGCCGGCCATCAGCAGCGACGGATCCACGAGGTGCCGGGCCCCGCGCGCATGCACGACGAGCCGCGCGTTCGGCAGGTGCCGCATCAGCAGCCCCGCGCCGCCCGCATGATCGAGGTGGATGTGCGTCGGGATCACCCAGTCGACGTCCGCCGGCTCCAGTCCCTGCGCCGCCAGCGCGGCCAGGATCCGCGGCACGGCCGCATTCGTGCCGGTGTCGATCACGGCGGCGCGGCCCTCTTCCACCACGAGGTACGCGGCATCGAACTGCGGGCGCACGAAGCCCGTGTCGACCACGGTGATGCCGTGCGCGAGGCGCTCGTCGCACAACGCGGCCTGCGCCGTCATGCCGTCGGATCCTCCTGCGCTCCCGCGACCACGCGCGCGTCGTGCAGCCGCCCGATCGCGCCGGAGTCCAGCCCCAGCACCTCGTGCAGCACTTCGTCGGTGTGCGTGCCGAGCAGCGGCGCGCCCGGCGTGGGCTCGCGCTCCCATCCGCTCGCGCGCACCGCCGCGCCCGCGGAAAGATGCGTGCCGATGCCCGGCGTGGCGATGCGCTCGAACACGGGATTGGCGGCGCTCACGCGCGCGTCGTGCGCCAGCAGCCCCGTGGGCAGGTCGTAGCGTCCCCAGCAGGCCTTGTTCGCCTCCAGCGCCGCTTCCGCTTCCTTCCGGGTGCGCTCGGCGAACCACGGCTCCACGAGGGCCGCGATCTCCTCGCGGGCCTCGAAGCGCTGCGCCTCGTCGCTGAAGTCCAGGCCGAGGCGGCGCTCCAGCGCGGCGATCGGCTCGGCGATGGCGCAGGTGGCGACCAGCGCCTTCCACTGGTTGATCGAGATTGCCGCCACCATGATGCGCGCGCCGTCGGCGGTGCCGAAGTCGCGGCCGAACGCGCCATAGAGGTGGTTGCCGATGGAAGGACGGTCCTGGTGCAGCAGTTCCGCCTCCGCCAGCACGCCCACGTGCGACAGCGTGGTGAAGGCGACGTCCGACAGGGCCAGCTGCAGCTGCGCCCCGCGGCCGGAGCGCTCGCGCGCGCGCAGCGCAGCGGCGATCGCGAGCGCCGCCTGCCAGGCACAGGCGATGTCCCACGCCGGCAGCACCTGGTTGACCGGCCGCTGCAGCGAGCCGCCGCCCGTGATCGCGGGGTAGCCGGTGGCGCAATGCACGGTGTAGTCCAGCGCGGTCGAGCCGTCCGCATTGCCCTGGATCGTGCAGGTGATCACGTCGGCGCGCCTGGCCGCCAGCACCTCGTGCGCGAGCCAGGGCGTGCCGATGTTGGTGAGCAGCACGCCGGCATCCGGCCCGGGCGCCGTGGCCAGTTGCTGCACCAGCTCGCGCCCCTCGGGCCGGCGCAGGTCGATCGCGATCGAACGCTTGCCCTTGTTCAGGGCCGTCCAGTAGAGGCTGCGGCCGCGCCCCTGCGGATGCGGCATGCGCGGCATGCGCGCGTAGTCGATGCCGCCGCCGATCATGTCCACGCGGATCACGTCGGCGCCGTGCTGCGCCAGGGCGAGGCCGGCCAGCGGCGCCGCGATGAAGGCGGAGCTTTCGACGACCCGCAGGCCGGAGAGGAAGGGGTAGGTCATGGCGCAATGATGCCGGATGCGCGCGCTCGCCCGCCCCGTGCCAGCCACCAGAGCAGCCACAGGAGGAACCCCTGGAACGGCAGGCGCAGCACCAGGGCCCAGTACGGCACCGCCGGAAAATCCGCCGCGCGCTCCAGCATGTGGACATTGGCCGGCGTCACGGCGAGCGTCAGCGCAAACAATCCCCACAGGGCGGCGCCGCGGGTGGACCGGAACAGCAGCCCCGCCGCACCGAGCAGCTCGAACGCGCCGGAGACCAGCACCGCCGCGCGAGGCCAGGGGATCCACGGCGGCACGATCCGCATCTCGGCCTGGGTGAACAGGAAGTGCGCGGCCCCGCCGAGGGCGAACCACGCGAACACGAACGCGAGCGCCGCGCGCGCGAGCCGCTGTCGGGTCCTGGCGCTCGGGTGCTCCGCGGCAGGCATGCCGAGCCGCCTTACGCCAGGACGAAACGCAGCACTTCGCTGCGCACGGGCGCCAGCCTGCGCAGCGGGCTCGCCAGGGCTGCCACGATGGTGGCGTGGTTGACGTGCTCCAGGAACTCCAGCCGCACCGGCGCGCCCGCGCGCTGCAGCCGATCGGCGAGCGTCGCGCTGTTCCTCTGCGGATCGACCACCTGGTCGTTCCGGGTGGCGAGCAGCAGCGCGCGCGGCGCCTGCGCGGACACGTGCGCCACCGGCTGGCTGTCCAGCGGGGTCGCGGGCCAGTCGAACGCGCGCTGCGAATCCGCATCGACGATGGGCAGGAAGTTGTACGGGCCGGCGATGCCCACCCAGCCGGCCAGCCGGCGCGGGTGCAGGTCCTGCGACGCGAGCCAGCGGTCGTCGAGCGCGAGCATCGCCGCGTTGTACGCACCGGCGCTGTGCCCCATCAGGTGGATTCGCTGCGAGGATGCGCCCAGCCGGTCGGCGTTGCGGAAGGCCCAGCCCGCCGCCGCCGAACAGTCCTGCAGGATCTCGCGCCAGCGCACCTGCGGGCTCAGGCGGTAGTCCGCGACCACGGTGACGATGCCGGAGCTGGCCAGCGCCTCGCCGACGAAGCGGTAGTCGCTGCGGCTGCCGCGCGTCCACGCGCCGCCGTAGAAGAACAGCACCAACGGCATGCCTGGCTGCGCCTGCAGCGGCAGGTAGGCATCCAGGCGCTGCCGCGGCTGCGCACCATAGGCGAGTCCTTCCTCGACACGGTAGGTGCCATGGGGGACGAGCGCGTCGAGGGCGCCGGTGGCGGAGCAGCCGGCGAGCGCCAGGGCGCCCATGCCCAGCAGGTGGCGACGCGTCAGCAGGGAGGTCAAGGCAGCAGGGGCCGGGTGGCCCGCAAGATCGGTGAAGCGGCCACCGTAACACGTCGCGCGCCCTCGTGCCGGCGCCTGCCCCCTGTCAGGCGATGCAGCCGCGCGCCAGTTCGCGCGTGAGCTCTGCGGCCGGGATCTCCTTGCAGCCGCGGGCGTTCTGCCCCGACCACAGCGGCGAGAAATCGCTGCGCCCCAGCGCCTCCGCCTTCGCGCGCAGCACGCCCATGGCGGGCGCGGCCTGCGGGAAGGCCGGCGCGGCCCCGCTGACCGGGCCCAGCTCGCGGATCGCGCGGTTGACGATGCCGCGTGCGGGCCGGCCGGTGAAGACGTTGGTGAGGGTCGTGACCCGGGCGGCATCGCTCTTCAAGGCCTGGCGGTGCAAGGCCGTGGTGGTCGCCTCAGGACAGAGCATGTAGGCGGTGCCGACCTGCACGCCGGCGGCGCCCAGCGCCAGGGCGGCCGCGACGCCCGGCGCATCCGCGATGCCGCCGGCTGCGATCACGGGCACCTTCACCGCATCCACCACCTGGCGCACCAGCGCGAAGGTGCCCAGCTGCGTGTCCAGGTCCTCCGACAGGAACATGCCGCGATGGCCGCCCGCCTCCAAGCCCTGCGCGATGATCGCATCGACCCCGCGTTCCTCCAGCCAGCGCGCTTCCTCCACCGTGGTGGCGGACGACAGCACGCGCGCGCCCCAGGCGCGCACCCGTTGCAGCAACTCGGGCGAGGGGAGGCCGAAGTGGAAGCTGACCACGCGCGGGCGGAACTCCGCGAGGAGGTCGGCCGCGTCGGCGTTGAAAGGCAGCCGACCCGGGCCGGAGGGGATGGAGGCGGGGTCCGCCCCGAATTCCGCGAAGTACGGCTGCAGCCGCTCGCGCCAGGCTGCATCCCGCGCGGCCTCGGGCGGCGGCGGCGTGTGGCAGAAGAAGTTGACGTTGAAGGGCCGGTCGGTCTGCGCGCGGATCGCCGCGAGTTCCTTGCGCAAGGCGTCCGGGCCCAGCATCGCGCAAGGCAGCGCGCCGAGGCCGCCGGCATGGGAGACGGCGATGGCGAGGGCGCTGCCCTGCACGCCGGCCATGGGGGCCTGGAGGATGGGAACGGAAATGCCGAGCAGTTCGATGAGCGTCATGACGCGCATCGTGCAGCAGGGGGAAAGGGCCTGTAAAGGGAGGGGGTGAGGCTAGGCGCGGCGGCGGCGTCTTGGAGCGGGCAAGCTGGGGTTCCCTTCGGTCACCGCCAGCCTACGGGCGTCGACTGCCGCGCGCGAGCGCCGGCCGCGCGGCGTGACGACGGATTCCAGCATCAACTTGAGGCCGCGGTCCACGTACTGCGCGATCGCGAGCCGGCCGCGGAAGCGCCAGGATTTCAGCGCCCACGCATGGCAGAACATCACGATCATGTACGTGAGCATCTCCACGTCCACCTCGTCGAACAGGCCGGCGCGGATGCACTCCTCGATGCAGTCGGAGATCAGCTGGTTGCTCTCGATCTCCTTGGCCTTGAGCAGTTCGCGCCGCGGCCGCGAGAGCGACTTGGTCTCGCGGTACACCAGCAGCGTGGCGGCGATGCGTTCGTCGATCACGCGCCCGTAGGCGTGCACCGCGGCGCTGAAGCGCTCCATGGGATCGGTGAGGCCGTCCAGCGCCCGCGGGATCTCGCGCAGGTACGAGTCCAGCACCTCCACCAGCGCGAGGAACAGCACGTCCTCCTTGTCCGCGACGTACTGGTAGATGAGGCCGACGCTCACCTTGGCACGCTGCGCCACCTCGCGGATGGTGGTGACGTGGTAGCCCTGCTTGCCGTACAGCTCGATGGCCGCCTTGAGGATCTGGTGCTGGCGCTTTTCCACCAGTTCCGGGACTTCCACCTTGCTGACAACCTGCAGGGCCATGGCGTGCGATTCTATCGTCCGGCCTCGCCGCGGAACGCGTCGAGCGTCTGCCGCGCGATGATCAACTGCTGCACCTCGGTCGCGCCCTCGTAGATGCGCAGCGCCCGGATCTCGCGGTAGAGCCGCTCCACCGGGTGCCCGGAGACGACGCCCAGGCCGCCCCACACCTGCACCGCCGCGTCGATCACCTGCTGTGCCGTCTCGGTGGCCTGCATCTTGGCCATCGCGGCTTCGCGCGTGACCTTGTGGCCCTGGTCGCGCAGCCAGGCCGCGCGGTAGGTGAGCAGCGCGGCGCTGTCGATGCCCGTGGCCATGTTCGCGAGCTTGACCTGCGTGATCTGGAAGTCGGACAGCAGCTGGTCGAACATCCTGCGCGTGGTGGCGCGCACCAGCGCTTCGGCCAGCGCGCGGCGCGCGAAGCCCAGGGCCGCGGCCGCCACCGAAGTGCGGAAGATATCGAGCGTCTGCATCGCGATGCGAAAGCCCAGCCCCGGCTCGCCCAGGCGCTGGGCCGCCGGCACGCGGCAGCCCGTGAAGCGCAGGCGCGCGAGCGGATGCGGTGCGATCACGGGAATGCGCTCGGCGATCTCCAGCCCCGGCGTCGCCGCATCGACGATGAAGGCCGAGAGGCCGCGCGAGCCGTGCGCTTCACCCGTGCGCGCGAACACCACGTAGAAGTCCGCGATGCCGCCATTGGAGATCCAGGTCTTCTCGCCATCGAGGATGTAATCGTCGCCCTCCGCGCGCGCCGCGCACTGCATGGCGGCGACATCCGAGCCGGAGTTGGGCTCCGACAGCGCGAAGGCCGCGATGGCCTCGCCGGCGGCCACCCGCGTGAGGTACTGCTTCTTCTGCGCCGGCGTGCCGTGCAGCGTGATCGCGCCCGAGCCGAGCCCCTGCATCGCGAAGGCGAAGTCGGCCAGGCCGGAATGGCGCGCGAGCGTCTCGCGCAGCAGGCAGATCGCGCGCGTGTCGATCGCGTCGCTGGCGCCGCCCCAGGCGAGGCCGCCGACGGCGTAGCGCAGCCAGCCGGCGGCGCCCAGCTTGCGCACCAGCTCCTTGCATGCACTGTCGGTGTCCTGCGGATGCGCCTTGGGCAAATGCGCGGCGCACCAGCCTTCCAGGTCGCGCGCCAGCGCGCGGTGGTGCGGCGCGAGGAAGGGCCATTCGAGCCAGCTCTGGTCGTGGTACATGCGCGACTCCTTCATCCCGCCAGGAAACGGCGCACCAGCGCCTGGGTCTCGGCTTGCGCGTAGAGCATCGTGGTGCCTTCGACTTCCGCCGCGAAGCCGTCTTCGTTGCCGTCCACCGCCGCGGTGATGCAGCGCTTGCACGCCGCCAGCGCCGGTGCGGGCACCGCGGCGATGCGCTGCGCCAAGGCGCGCGCGGCGTCTTCCAGCTGTTCGGCCGGCACGCACTCCTGCGCGACGCCCCAGGCCACGGCACGCGCGCCGTCGATCACTTCGGCCGCGAGGATCATCCTGCGCGCGACGGCGTCGCCGCAGATGCGCGCCAGGCGCTGCGTGCCGCCGGCGCCGGGCAGCAGGCCCAGGCGTGCTTCCGGCAGGCCGAGCTTCGCGCCGTCGGCCACCAGGCGGATGTCGCAGGCCAGCGCCAGCTCGAGGCCGCCGCCCAGCGCGGGGCCGCGGATCTCCGCCAGCGAGACCTTGGGGCTGCGCTCGATGCGCGCGAACACCTTCTGCATGGCACGCGTCAGGTCCACCATCCGCGCCCGCCCCTCGTCGCTGGCGAAGCGCTCGCGCATGAGGGCCAGGTCCGCGCCGGCGCAGAAGGCCCGGCCGGCGCTGCGGATCCACAGCACGCGCACCTCGTCGCGCGCCTGGACCTCCTCGACGATCGCCTCCAGCCGCGCAACCCAGGCGTCGTCGATCGCGTTGACCGGCGGGCGGTCCAGCGTCGCGATGGCGATGCCGCCTTCGATGGCCAGCGCGATCGGATGGCGTGCCGTGTCCATGCGTGCGCGCCTCAGTCGCCCTGGAACACCGGGGTCTGCTTGGCCACGAAGGCGTGGTACGCGCGGCCGAAGTCCTTGGTCTGCATGCAGATCGCCTGCGCCTCGGCTTCGGTCTCCAGCGCCTGCTCGATGGTCTGGTTCCACTCCTGGTGCAGGCACTTCTTGGTCATGAAGTGGCCGAAGGCGGGGCCGTTGGCGAGCGACAGCGCCATGTCCCTGGCCTTGCCCTGCAGGGCGTCGGCAGGCACCACCTCGTTGAAATAGCCCCACGCCAGGCCTTCCTCCGCGGTCATGGCCCGGCCGGTGTAGAGCAGTTCCGAGGCGCGTCCGTGGCCGATGATGCGCGGCAGGATGGCGCAGGCGCCCATGTCGCAGCCGGCCAGCCCCACGCGCGTGAACAGGAAGGCGGTCTTGGTCCTGGGTGTGCCGTAGCGCAGGTCCGAGGCCATCGGCAGGATCGCGCCGGCGCCGGCGCTCACGCCGTCCACCGCGGCGATGATCGGCTGCGGGCACTGCCGCATCTCCTTGACCAGGTTGCCGGTCATGCGGGTGAAGGTGAGCAGGCCGTCCATCGGCAGGCCCACCAGCGGCCCGATGATCTCGTGCACGTCGCCGCCCGAGCAGAAGTTGCCGCCCTCGCCGGTGAGCACCACCACGCGCACGTCGTCGACATACTGGAACTTGTGGAAGGTGTCGCGCAGTTCCGCGTAGCTGTCGAAGGTGAGCGGGTTCTTGCGCTCGGGGCGGTTCAGCGTGACGGTGGCGACGCGGTCGGCCACATCGAGCTTGAAATGCTTGGGACGGAATTCGGATGCCTTGAGCTTGTACATGTGTGTGTCTCCTCGGGTCATTCAGCCGGCCAGCGTCAGGCCGCCGCTCACGCTGAGCACTTGGCCGGTGACGAAGCCGGATTGCTCGGTGCAGAAGAACAGCACCGCGTCGGCGATCTCCTCGGGCTGCGCCAGCCGCCGCATCGGCGTGGCCTTGATGAAGGCCTCCTGGTGCTTCTCGGGCACGGCGGCCAGCAGCGGCGTGGCGGTCGGACCCGGGCAGACGCAGTTGACGTTGATCCGGTGCCTCGCCACTTCGCGTGCCAGGCTCTTGCTGAAGGCGATGGCGCCGCCCTTGGCGCCGGAATAGACGGTCTCGCCCATGCTGCCGACGCGCCCCGCATCGCTGGCCACGGTGACGATCTTGCCGCCCTGCCCCTGCTCGATCATCCCGCCCAGGAAGGCATGCGTGACGGCGATCGGCCCCATCAGGTTGAGGTCGACCACCTTGCGCCAGAACTCCGGCGTGTTGTCCAGGAAGGGCTGGATCTTCCCCCAGCCCGCGACGTTGGCCACGATGTCCACGTGCGCGGACTTCGCATAGGCCGCGATGCGGAAGGCGGCGATCGAGTCCAGGTTCGTGACGTCCATGGGCAGGAACTCGGCCTGCCCGCCCTGCGCGCGGATCTCCGCGGCCGCGGCCTTGCCGCCTTCTTCCGCGATGTCGGCCAGCAGCACGTAGGCCCCGGCGGCAGCGAGTTTCTGCGCGGTGGCGCGGCCGATGCCGGACGCGGCGCCGGTGACGACGGCGGTCTTCCCCTTGAGTTGCATGAGCGGTCCTCCAGACGGTGTGCGTTGCGACTGAATGATCATTCAGTCACTGGCGCGGAATCCTTGCGCGAAATCAAGATCGGGGGGCGGGCGGACCTAGGGATTGCCCGCAAGCCACCGCCTGCACGCCGATGCGCCGGCTCCGAAGCGAAGCGATGCGATGTTGCGCGGCGTTACCTCCTTGCGCACCTGCACGTTGCGGTGCCACCGGGGCCTTCCTACACTCGACGGATGACGGATGGGCTGGGAGGATCTCGATGAAGGCGCTCAAATGGGTCGGCCTCGCCCTGGCGGCGGTGCTGCTGCTCGCCGGCCTCGCAGCTGGCGTGCTTGCATGGCGTTTCGACGCCGACTGGGCCAAGCGCAAGCTGGCGCAGGCCGTCCTGGAGAGCAGGCAGCGCACGCTGAAGATCGACGGTGACGTCGCGCTGGCCTTCTATCCCTCGCTCGGCGTCAAGCTGGGGCGCGCGAGCCTGTCGGAGCGCAATGCGGCCCAGGAGTTCGCCCGCATCGAGGGCGGCCACGTCTCGGTGCGGCTGCTGCCGCTGCTCTCGCGCCAGGTGATCGTCGACGCGATCGAGCTGGACGGCCTGCAGGCGCACATCGTGCGCCGTCGCAACGGCGGCTTCAACTTCGACGACCTGGCCACCGCCGCACCGCAGGGCGACCGGCCACCGACGCCCGGCGCAGGGGACAACCCGGTCGGCCTGGACATCGCAGGCGTGCGCATCACGCGTTCGGCCGCTTCGTTCGAGGACGAAGCGACGCATCGCACCCTGCGCCTGACGGACATCAACCTGAAGATGGGCCGCATCGCGCAGGCCGCCAGCGGGGCGATGGAACTCGCCTTCAAGGCGGCGAGCGAGCAACCGAAGCTGGAGGCCGACGTCAAGCTGGGCGGCGACTACCGCTACGACCTGGAACGCAAGCTGTACGCCATGGACAAGCTCGCGCTGAGCATCCAGGGCCGCATGGCGCAGGAGGCCTTCGAGGCGCGCCTGAAGATCCCGCAATTCGCATCGGAGGGGCCGCGCACGGCCGCCGCGCAGGCAGACGTCGAGATGCGGCTGGCGGGGCCGCAACGCCAGGTGGAGGCCACCCTGGCCCTGTCGGACCTGCAGGCTGCGGCCGGGCGCTGGACCGTGGGCAAGCTCGCCGCCCGATGGAAACTCAAGCAGGGACCGCTCGATGCGAGCGGAGACATCGCGGGGCCGTTGGAGGCCGACCTCGGGCGACAGGTCGTCACCCTGAGCAAGCTGGCCGGCCGACTGCAGGTCACGCATCCGCAGTTGCCGATGAAGCAGCTCCAGGCGCCGGTGGACGCCTCGCTGCAGGCGGATTGGGGCAAGTCGCAGGCCCGGGGGCGGCTGTCGACACGGGTGGACGACAGCACCATCCAGGCCGGCTTCCAGGTCGCGAAGTTCTCGCCCTTCGCGCTCGGCCTGGACCTCGCGGTCGATCGCCTCGACATCGACCGCTACTTCCCCGCGTCGGGGCCGGCGAAGGCGGGCGAAGGGCCGGCCCCCGCGCCGGCTGGCGCGGGCGCGGCCACGCCGGTGGACCTGTCCTTCCTGCGCGGGCTGGACGTGAGGGGCACGAGCCGCATCGGCTCCCTGCAGGCGCGCGGCATGAAGTTGAACGACGTCGCCGCGACCCTCGTGGTGAATGGAGGCCGGCTCGATCTGAATCCGCTGTCGGCGCGCCTCTACGGAGGCACGCTCGCCGGCTCGCTGCGCCTGCAGGCCGACGGCAACCGCGTGGCCACGCGGCAGGCGCTCGAGAACGTGGCGATCGGCCCGTTGATCAAGGACCTCGCCCGCAAGGACATCCTCGAGGGCCGGGGCCGCGTGCTGCTGGAACTGGACACGGCCGGCGGCTCGACGCTGGCCCTGCGCCAGGGGCTGAACGGATCGGCCAGCGTGAGCCTGCGCGATGGCGCCGTCGCCGGCATCAATCTGGTCAAGTCGCTGCGCCAGGCGAAAGCGGCGCTGCGGGGCGAGATGCGCGATGCGGTGCTCGCCGCCGACCGCGGCCAGAAGACCGACTTCTCCGAGCTGGCCGCCTCGTTCCGGATCGCCAACGGCGTGGCGCGCAACGACGACCTCTCGGCCAAGTCGCCGTTCCTGCGGATCACCGGCGCGGGCACCATCGACCTGGCGCGGGAACGCCTCGACTACCTGGCCAAGGCGACGCTGGTCTCCACCCCGGAGGGCCAGGAGGGCAAGGACCTGGACGCGTTGCGGGGCCTGACCATCCCGGTGCGCCTGGAGGGTTCGTTCGACGCCCCGTCCTACCACCTGGATCTCGGCGCGCTGGCGCAGGAGGCAGTGAAGCAGCAGCTGCACAAGCGCGTCGAGCAGCAACTCGAAAAGCAACTGGGGACGAAGGGCCTCGGCGACCTGCTCAAGGGATTCGGCCGCTGAGCGCCGCGCCGCGCGACCAGCCGCGAGCTAACCCGGTTTCTTCTTCGCCGCTCGTCCCCGCGCCTTGGCCTTGCCGGGCCGTCCCGCTTCGGCGGGGCCGGAGACCACCGTCGTCTGCAGATCCCCGGCTTCCCGATGGGCCGCGGCATCGTCCACGGCGAGAGGGCCGTCGAAGGTCCCCTCGAGGCTGTGGATGCTGACGGGATCCATCTGGTCCGGGAACAGGACCTGCATGCCGATCGGCCCTCGCGTGATCCGCACGCGCACGCTGTCGCCGGCCACTTCCTGGCGATAGTCGTAGACGCCCGGCATCCACACTTCGGATGCCTCATGCAGCCTCTGCGTGCCCAGGATGTTGCCGATGCGCTTCTTCAAGCTGTTGCGTTCCGCCTGGATGGCCTGGACCTGGGCGAACAGGGCGTCGACGCCGTTGCGGTCACCGCCCTTGCTGAGGTCGAACGCGCGGGTCAGCAGGACGCCCTCCTGTTCGACCAGCGCAGACAGGCGTGAGCGCAGTACCGCAATGCTTTCGTCGTGACCCATGGAGCGCATTTTGGGGCGTGGCGCCCGGATGCTAGAAGGCTCCCCGGCCGAGCGCCCGTCGGAGAGATGCCCCCCGGTCAAGCCGCACTCGAGGCAGGGACCGCGCTGCAGGGCTTCGCCGCGCCACGCGTCAGCCAGCGTTTCAAGTCGGCCGCGACACCCTGCGGGCGCCCGCCTGGCCGCGGACTGCCTGTAGGGCGCGCTCGTGAATTCGAGCCGCGGCGTCCGGCGCGTCGCAAAATCGGGGCAGGGACCAGACGGAGTCGGTGTGAAGCTTCAGGTGTTCGTCTGCGAGGACGTCGAGGGTGTTCAGGTCTTCCTCGGCGATCTCTTCGAATCGATCGGCGGACTGCAGGTGGTCGGCACGGCCACCACCGAGTCGGCGGCGAAGTTCTGGCTCGCCGCCAACCAGGCCGACTGGGACCTGGCGATCGTCGACCTGGTGCTGGAGGAAGGTTCCGGCTTCGGCGTGATCGCGGCGGCCCGGCAGACGCATCCGCAGGGGCGGGTCGCCGTCTTCAGCAGCTTCCTGACGCCCGCGGTGCTGGCGCACTGCGTTGCGATGGGGGCGGACGCGGTCTTCGCGAAGTCCGACGCGACGGGGTTCGTGGCGTGGCTTGCGGCGCAATCGGCGCCCCGCGCGGCGCGCTGAACGGCCTCAGTCGACCTTCTGCATGTGCGCCTTCTCCACCACCGGCGCCCAGTAGGAGAGCTCCGCCTTCAGGAGCTCCCGGAACTCCTCCGGCGAACTGGCCGCCGGCTCCATCGACCGCTTGCGCAGCGCCTCCATCACCGCGGGCTTGCGCAAGGCCGCCGCGATCGCGGCACTGAGCTTCTTCGCCAGCGCGGGCGCCAGCTTGGCCGGCGCGAAGAAGCCCGCCCAGCCCGTGACCACGACGCCGGGCAGCGTCTCGGCGATGGCCTGCACGTCGGGGAAGTTCGCCACGCGCGTCGCATCGGCCACCGCGATGATCCGCAGCTTGTCCTGGTGCCCGGCCACCGTGGCCAGCGGCGTGATGACCATCCCCACCTTGCCGGCGAGCAGGTCCTCGATCGCAGCCGCGGAGCCGGCATAGGGCACATGCTCGAAGCGGGCGCCGGTGCGCTGCTTGAGCAGCTCGCCGATCAGTTGCTGGGGCGAGCCCTCGCCCATGGTCCCGAAGGTCACGCCCCCGGCCCGGGTCTTCGCCGCCTGCAGCAGCCCGGGGAGGTCCTTCACCTGCACGACGTCGGGGTTGACGGCGATGGCCATCGTGGTGCGCACGGCGAGGGTGAGCGGCGTGAAGTCGTTCAGCGGGTCGTACGCCACCTTCTTCCGCACCAGGGGAATGGTCACGTGCGTCGCCTCGATGCCCAGGCCGATGGTGTAGCCGTCCGCCGGCGCCTGCGCCAGGCTGCCGATGCCCACCAGGCCGGTGGCGCCGGGGCGATGCTCGAGCAGGACGGGCTGCGCGAGCGAAATCCGCAGTTCCTCCGCCACGACGCGTGCGACCGTGTCGGCCGCCGTCCCCGGGGCGAAGGGCACGATGATGCGGATCGGCTGGCGCGGGAAGTCGTCCGCGCCTGCCGCACCGGCGGCAAGCGCGAGGGCGAGCGCCAGCAAACTCAGGATCCGCTTCATTGGGCCTATCTCCCGTTTGGATGTAGGGAAATCTAGCGGCAGGGACCGATGCTGTCTGCAGGAAAACGGGGGGACCCCCTCAGATTCCAACCTTGGTTCCGACCCGGCGGAACTTTCGTTCTTCCGCGGGCAGGCGTTTTCCCGAAGCGCGCAGTGACTTATTGCACTGGGCCGTCGAAGACGCCCTGCAGCGCCTCGATGTCCAGGATCTTCACGTGCTTCTTGTCCACCTTCAGCAGGCCCTGCTGCTGGAAGGCGGTGAAGGTGCGGCTCACGGTCTCGAGCTTCATGCCCAGGTAGCTGCCGATGTCCACGCGCATCATGCGCAGGTGGAACTCGGTGGCGGAGTAGCCGCGGGCCTTCAGGCGCTGGCTCATATTGAGCAGGAAGGCGGCCAGGCGCTGTTCGGCGTTCATGCTGCCCAGGAGCATCATCAGGCCGTGCTCGCGCACGATCTCGCGGCTCATCATGCGCGACAGCGCGATGTGCAGGTCGGGGCTGACCGTCGCCAGCTCGGTGAGGTGCGCGTACGGGATCGCGCAGATCTCGGTGTCTTCCAGCGCGATGGCGCTGCTGGCGTGCTTGCCCGAGGCCAGGCCGTCCAGGCCCAGGAGCTCGCCGGCGATCTGGAAGCCGGTGACCTGCTCGCGGCCGTCCCTCAGGTTCAGGGTGGACTTGAAGGTGCCGCTGCGCACCGCGTAGACGAACTGGAAGCGGTCGCCCTCGTGGTACAGCGCCTCGCCTTCCTTCACGCGGCGGCGGGCGAACTTCAGGCCGTCCAGCCGCTCGACGTCGCTGCCCGTGAGGCCGCAGGGCAGGCACAGGTCCTTCAGGTGGCAGGTGGAGCACAGCGTGGCGATCGCGGCGGGCGCGGTGGCCGTGCGCAGCGCGGTCGCGGGCGGAACGAAGCGGACCGGGGCGGAGGTGGCGGCGGCGGTTTGCATGGCGGCGTTCATTTTTGAATTTCCTGCGGCGGTTCGTTGTTCAGTGGACGGTGCGGGCGCCGGCGCTGGCGACGGCCTGCGGCAGCTGGTCGAATTCGGTGCTCTTGTCCACGAAACTCGTGGCGCCTTCCTTCAGGTAGCGGTTGCGGTACACGCCCGTGGAGCTGTTGCTGAAGACCACGAAGGCCACCTTCGGATCGGCCTGGCGCACCGCCTTGAGCACCTGCATCCCCGTGCCGCCTTCCAGCTGCACGTCCAGCACGACCACGTCCGGGTGCAGGGCCAGGATCTGGTCGATCGCGCCTTCGGGCGTGGCCGCCTCGCCGATCACGTCCATGTGGGCGCGGGCGAACACACCGTGCAGCCGTTCGCGGATCGGAGCGGAGTCCTCGGCGAGGAAGACCTTCAGGGATGCGTTGCTGGTGGGCATGCATGGATGATGCGTTCCGGCCTGCCTTTCGCCCATCGGCGCCCACTGAATGCGGGCCTAGTCCGCGTCTGAATCGCGCCCGGGCGGACGCCGAGGCTCGCTCGGACGATTCCTAGGCCGCCGCCCGCCCTAGAAGTGCGGCACGGAGTGCGCCAGGGCCGGGTAGCGGTCGAGCATCGCGCCGATGCGCCGCGCCGTTTCCTGCAGGGGCGCCAGGCGGGTGCGCACCATCTGCTCCTCGTCGATCACCCCCGTGCGGCCGGCGGAATTGAGCGCGCACACGACGCGCCCCTTGCCGTCGCGCACCGGCACCGCCAGCGCGATGGAGCCGTACTCGATGGTGTCGCGCGCCACCACGTAGTCGTCGCGCAGGATGCGCGCGAACAGCGCCTTGAGCTCCGCAGGCTTCACGGGCGTGCGGCTGGTGTAGGCCGGCAGGTCCTTCATCGCCAGCAGGCTGGCGCGGTGCGCGGCGGAAGCATGCGCCAGCAGCACGAGCCCGGTGGACGTCGCGTGCGCCGGCAGGCGCGTGCCCACGTTGCGGCCATGGCGCACGCGCTGCTCGGAGGGCACGTGCGCGACGTAGACCACCTCGAAGCCGTCGAGCACCGTGAGCGAGGCGGCGTCGTGCAGGCGCTCGACGAGCCCCGCGAGGTCATGCTGCGCCACCTCCTTGAGGTTCATCGAGGCGAAGTAGTTGGCGCCGAGCGTGAGCACCTTGGGCGCGAGCACGAAGTAACGCCCCTGCCGCCGCACGTAGCCCAGCTGCTCGAAGGTGATCAGCGAGCGCCGCACCGTCGCGGCACTGAGCCCGGTGCGCTGCGCGATCTCGCTCAGCGTCATCTCCGGGGAGTCGCGCCCGAAGGCGTTGAGCACGTCGAGGCCGCGGGCCAGCGCGGTCACGAAGTCGCGGTCCTCGGTTCTTTCCTGGGTTGACTTCGCGGCGGGCATGGAGGAAGATTTCGATTAGCGAAGACATTTTCGCACAGCGAAAACACCGAGACAAGCCTTCCGGGGCGGCCCAGCCCCACTCCCATGCATTCCTCCTCCGCACAGCCCGCGACGCTGTTCGACAAGATCTGGCGCGCGCACACCATCCGGCAGGTGGCCGAGGGCGTGAGCCTGCTGCACGTCGACCGCCACCTGATCCACGACCTCGAAGCCGGCCCGCGCCTGAACGACCTGCGCCAGGCCGGCTACACCGTGGCCCGGCCCGACCTCACCTTCGCCACGCCAGACCACGCGGTCTCCAGCGCGCCGGACCGCACGGGCGACACCAACCCCACCGGCGGGCGGCTGCTGCGCGCGATGCGGCGCGGCACCGCCGAGGCGGGCATCCGCATGTTCGACCTGGGTTCGGGCGCGCAAGGCATCCTGCACGTGGTGGGCCCCGAACAGGGCCTGACGCTGCCGGGCTCGCTGATCGTCTGCGGCGACAGCCACACCTGCACGCACGGCGGCTTCGGCGCGCTGGCCTTCGGCATCGGCTCCAGCGAGGTCGGCCACGTGCTGGCCACGCAGACGCTGCGGCAGCGCAAGCCGAAGACGATGCGCCTGCGCTTCGAAGGTCGGCTCGCCCCCGGCGTGACGGCCAAGGACATGATCCTGCACGCCATCGGCCAGCTGGGCACCGCGGGCGGCCGCGGCTACGCGGTGGAATATGCGGGCTCCGCGGTGCGCGCGCTGGGGCTGGATGCGCGCCTGACGCTGTGCAACCTCTCGATCGAGATGGGCGCCAAGATCGGCATGGTCGCGCCGGACGACCTCGTCTACCAATACCTCGCCGGCCGCCCGTACGCGCCGCAGGGCGCGCTGTTCGAGCGCGCCGTGGCCGAGTGGCGCCAGCTGCCCACGGACGACGGCGCGCGCTTCGACGCCGAGCACGTCATCGCCGCGGAGGACATCGCGCCGCAGGTCACCTGGGGCACCAGCCCGCAGGACGTGCTGCCGGTGCACGGCACCGTGCCCGACCCTGCGTGCGAGAGCGATCCGGAAAAGCGCCAGGCGATCGCGTTCGCCCTCGATTACATGGGGCTGCAGCCCGGGCAGGCCATCGCCGGCACGCCGATCGACTGGGTCTTCATCGGCTCCTGCGCCAACAGCCGCATCTCCGACCTGCGCGAGGCCGCAGCGGTGATCCGCGGGCGTCGGGTGGCCGAGGGCGTCACCGCCTGGGTCGTGCCCGGCTCGGAAGCGACGCAGCGGCAGGCCGAGGCGGAGGGCCTGCATCGCACCTTCCTCGCCGCCGGCTTCGAATGGCGCGCGCCCGGCTGCGCGCTGTGCCTCGCGGCGAACGGCGAGAAGGTCGGCGCCGGCCAGCGCTGCGTGTCGACCTCCAACCGCAACTTCGTCGGCCGGCAGGGTCCGGGCGCACGCACCCACCTCGCCAGCCCCGCGATGGCGGCGGCCGCGGCGATCGCGGGCCGCATCGTCGACGTGCGCGGGTTCGCGGGGGTGCCGGCATGAAGCCCTTCACCCGCGTGCAGGCGAAGGCCGCGCCGCTGATGCGCGCCAACATCGACACCGACCAGATCATCCGCATCACGCGCCTGATAGACCACCAGCGCGGCGAGCTGGGCCCGTGGTGCCTGGAGGCGCTGCGCTATCGCGCCGACGGCAGCGAGAACCCCGACTTCCCGCCCCACCAGCCGCGCTACCGCGGCGCGCAGGTGCTCGTCGCCGCCGAGAACTTCGGCTGCGGCAGCTCGCGCGAGCACGCCGTGTGGGCGCTGGCTGACTGGGGCATCCGCGCGGTGATCGCGCCCAGCTTCGGCGACATCTTCTACGGCAACAGCTTCCAGAACGGCCTCTTGCCCGTGCGCCTGCCGGCGCAGGAAGTGGCGGCGATCGCGCAGGAACTCGCCAGTGCGGCCGAGCCCGTGGTCACGGTCGACCTCGAGGCCTGCACGGTGCGCACGCCGGCCGGCCGCACCCTCGCCTTCCAGATCGAGCCCGAGCGCCGCGAGGCCCTCCTCGCCGGTCTCGACGACATCGGCATGACGCTGCGCGACCGCGCGGCCATCGAAGCTTTCCGCGCTGCAGACGAAGCCGCGCGGCCCTGGATCTATCGCACCACGGAGCAACCTGCCTTGAAGAAAGTCCTAGTCCTCGCCGGTGACGGCATCGGCCCCGAGATCCTGGCGCAGACGATGCGCGTGGTGCAGTGGTTCGTGGAACAGCGCGGCGTGAAGATGGAAGTGCGCGAGGAGCTGTTCGGCATCTCCGCCTGGAAGAAGTACCAGAACCTGATGCGCGACGAGACCTGGCAGCACGTGCTGGCCAGCGACGCGATCCTGTTCGGCGCCACCGGCTCGCCCGAGTACGAGAAGATCCCGTACGAGGCGCGCAGGCAGGACCAGCTGCTGCGCATGCGCAAGGAGCTGGATCTCTTCATCAACCTGCGCCCGGTCAAGGCGATCAAGGCGCTGCAGGATTCCTCCACGCTGCGGCCCGAGGTGCTGGAAGGCACGGACATGGTGCTGGTGCGCGAGCTCTCCGCCGGCCTGTACTTCGGCACCCCGCGCGGCATCGAAACCCTGCCGGACGGCCACAGGCGCGTGGTCAACACGATGGTCTACACGGACACCGAGATCGAGCGCATCGCCCGCGCCGCCTTCGAGCTGGCCCGCACGCGCCGCAACAAGGTGTGCTCGGTGGACAAGGGCAACGTGCTGGAGAACGGACAGCTCTGGCGCGACACGGTCGTGGCGCTGCACCAGAAGGAATACCGCGACGTCGAGCTCACGCACCTGTACGTGGACAACGCCGCCATGCAGATCGTGCGCAACCCGCGCCAGTTCGACGTGATGGTGACGGAGAACCTGTTCGGCGACATCCTGTCCGACTGTGCCGCCATGTGCGCCGGCTCGATCGGCATGATGCCCTCGGCGTCGCTCAGCGCACCGGCCGCCAGCGGCCGCAAGGCGCTGTACGAGCCGATCCACGGCAGCGCGCCCGACATCGCCGGCCAGGGCATCGCCAATCCGCTGGGGTCCATCCTCAGCTTCGCCATGTGCCTGGCGCACACCTTCAACCAGCCGCAGGAGGCGAAGCTGCTGGAGCAGGCGGTGGAGAACGTCGTGGCCGCCGGCATCCGCACGCGCGACATCGCCGCGCCGGGCGGCAAGTCCGTGGGCACCGTCGAAATGGGCGACGCGGTCGTGCGCGAGCTCGATCGCCTGCACCGGGCATGAGCACCTCCAGCGCGCTGCCGCTGGCCGGCAGGGTCGTGATCGAGTTCGGCCACAGCGTGGCCGCGCCCTTCGCCGGCCAGATCCTCGGCGACCTCGGCGCCGAGGTGATCAAGGTGGAGAAGCCGGAAGGCGACGACGCGCGCAAATGGGGCCCGCCCTTCGTGGATGGCGCCGCCGCCACCTTCCAGGCCCTGAACCGGAACAAGAAATCGGTGGTCTGCCAGCTGCGCGATCCCGACGACCGCGCGCGGCTGCTGGCGCTGATCGACGCGCGGGCCGATGTCGTGATCCAGAACCTGCGGCCCGGCCAGGCCGATGCGCTGGGGCTGGGCGCGCAGGCGCTGCTCGCGCGCAAGCCCTCGCTCGTGTACTGCAACCTGGGCGCCTTCGGCGCCACCGGCCCACTGAAGGACAAGCCCGGCTACGACCCGCTGATGCAGGCCTTCGGCGGGATCATGAGCATGGTCGGCGAGGAAGGCTGGCCCGCGGTGCGCGTGGGGCCCTCGATCATCGACATGGGCACGGGGATGTGGGCGGTGATCGGCATCGTCTCCGCGCTGCTGCGGCGCACCTCCACCGGCGCCGGCGGCGTGGTCGACGTCTCCCTGTTCGAGACGGCGGGCTCCTGGATGACCATGTTCGCCGCCCAATACTTCGCCTCGGGCGAGGTGCCGCGCAAGACCGGCTCGGGCCAGGTCGGCATCGTTCCCTACCGCGCGTACCGCACCGCCGACGGCGAACTGGTCGTGGCGGCCGGCAACGACAAGCTGTTCGCGAGCTTCTGCGCCGTGCTGGGACACCCGGAATGGGCCGCGGATCCGCGCTTCGCCACCAACCCCGATCGCGTGCACCACGCCGCCGCGCTCTATGCGCTGATCGAAGCCGGGATGGCGCAACGCACGTCCGCGGACTGGAACGCGGCGCTCGACGCCGCAGGCGTGCCCTGCGCGCCGGTGCAGGACGTGCAGCAGATGCTGGAGCATCCGCAGACGCAGGCCCTGGGCCTGGCGCAGCGCGTGCCGGGCGCCAGCATCCCCTTGATGGGCCTGCCGGTCTCCTTCGACGGCCAGCGCCCGCAGCCGGCCTCCGCCTCGCCCGCGCTGGGCGCGCACACGCAGGAAGTCCTTGGAACGAGGGTCACCGCATGAACACCTTTCCCGACTACGCCACGCTGCAGGTGGTGCCGAACGGCGCGCATGTCCTGCTGGTCACGATCAACCGCCCGGAGGTGATGAACGCGATCAACACGCAGATGGGCCACGACCTGCTGGACCTGTGGCGGCGCATCGACGCCGAGCCCGGCGACACCCGCTGCGTGGTGCTCACCGGCGCCGGCGAGCGCGCCTTCTGCGCCGGCGGCGACCTCAAGGAGCGCAACGGCATGACCGTCGAGGCGTGGCGGGCGCAGCACGAGTTGTTCGAGCGCGCTTTCATGGCGCAGATGGAATGCCAGATCCCGATCGTCGCGGCGGTGAACGGCGTGGCTTACGGCGGCGGCTGCGAGACGGTGGCAGCCTGCGACTTCGTCTATGCCGCGGCGCAGGCCCGCTTCGCCCTCACCGAGGTCAAGCTCGGCATCATGCCGGGCGGCGGCGGCACGCAGAACCTCGCCCGCGCCGTCGGCGAGCGGCGCGCCAAGGAATTGATCCTCACCGCGCGTCCCTTCAGCGCCCAGGAGGCGCACGAATGGGGACTCGTGAACCGCGTCTGCGCCGACGCGGCGGACCTGATGGCACAGGTGTTCGCCACCGCGGAGGAGATCGCGGCCAACGCGCCGCTGTCGGTGCGGCAGGCCAAGCGGTCGATCCACTACGGCCTGCAGACCGATCTGCTCACGGGCTACCGCTTCGAGATCGAGGCCTACAACCGCCTGATCACCACCGAGGACCGGCTGGAGGGCGTGCGCGCCTTCAACGAGAAGCGCGCACCGCAATGGAAGGGACGCTGATGGCCGACATCGACGTGACGGTCTGCGAGGTCGGCCTGCGCGACGGCCTGCAGATGCTGGAAACCTTCTTCCCCACGCAGGAGAAGCTGGCCTGGATCCGCGCTGAAGCGCAGGCGGGCGTGCGCGAGATCGAGGTGACCTCCTTCGTGCCGCCGAAACTCGTGCCGCAGTTCGTCGACGCGCAGGAGGTGGTGGAAGGCGCACTGGCGATTCCGGGCCTGAAGGTGATGGGCCTGGTGCCGAACCTCAAAGGCGCGGAGCGCGGCATCACCCTGGGCGTGCACACGCTCAACTTCGTGATGTCCGTCAGCCGCACGCACAACCTGAAGAACGTGCGGCGCGAGCGCGAGGAATCGGTGGCCGACTTCGGCCGCATCGCCGACCTCGTGCGTGCGCAACCCGAAGGCCGCCGGCCGCGCCTGCTGGGCGGCCTCTCCACCGCGCTCGGCTGCTCCTTCGAGGGCGAGATCGCGCAGGACGACGTGGTGAAGTACGCCGTCGCGCTGGTGGAAGCCGGCGCCGACGAGATCATGGTGGCCGACACGGTGGGCTACGCCACGCCGGCCTCCGTCAAGAGCGTGTTCAAGGCGGTGATGGCCGCGGTGGGACCGGTGCCGGTCTCCGCACACTTCCACGACACGCGCGGGCTGGGCCTGGCCAACGTCACGGCCGCCCTCGAATGCGGCGTGCGCCGCTTCGATGCCTCGCTGGCCGGCCTGGGCGGCTGCCAGTTCGCCCCCGGTGCCACCGGCAACATCGTGATGGACGACCTGTGCTTCCTGCTCGATGCGATGGGGATGCGCACGGGCGTCGACCTGGGCAGATTGGTCGCGGTGCGCGAGATCGTCGCCCGCAACCTGCCCGCAACGCCCCTCTACGGCGCGCTGGCCCGCGCCGGCCTGCCCACCAAGTACAAGACCGCTGGCGAGCGGTGAGCCTGACGGAGACATGGACATGAGCACCCGCATCGAGAACGTGAGCGTCGCCCTCGGCGAGGACTACCCGGAGATCCGCGAGAGCGTGCAGCGCATCTGCGCCGACTTCCCCGGCGCCTACTGGCGCGACATGGACGCGCGCGAGGCCTACCCCACGGAGTTCGTCCGCGCGATGACCGAATCGGGCTACCTCGCCGTGCTGATCCCCGAGGAGTACGGCGGCGCCGGCCTGCCGATCCGCGCGGCCGGCGTGATCCTGCAGGAATGCCACGCCATGGGCTGCTACGCCGCCGCGGCGCACGCGCAGATGTACACCATGGGCACCGTGCTGCGCCACGGCAGCCCCGAGCAGAAGAAGAAGTACCTGCCGCGCATCGCCAGCGGCGAGCTGCGCCTGCAGGCCTTCGGCGTCACCGAACCCACCACCGGGACCGACACGACCAAGCTGAAGACCCGCGCGATCCGCAAGGGCGACCACTACGAGATCCACGGGCAGAAGGTCTGGACCTCGCGCGCCCTGCACTCCGACCTGATGCTGCTGCTGGCGCGCACCAGGCCGGTGGAGGAGTGCGAGAAGAAGACCGACGGCCTGTCGGTGTTCCTGGTGGACATGCGCGAGGCCAAGGGCGCGGGCATGGAAATCCGGCCCTTGCCGGCCATGATCAACCACAACACCACCGAGATCTTCTTCGACGGGCTGAAGGTCCCGGCGGAGAACATGATCGGCCCCGAGCACAAGGGCTTCAGGTGCATCCTGGACGGCATGAACGCCGAGCGCATCCTGGTCTCGCACGAATCGATCGGCGACGCCCGCTGGTTCATCCGCACCGCCTCGAAGTACGCCAGCGAGCGCATCGTGTTCGACCGCCCGATCGGCCGGAACCAGGGCGTGCAGTTCCCCATCGCCCGCGCCTACGCGGAGACGCAGGGCGCCGACATGATGCTGCGCAAGGCCGCGGCCCTGTTCGACGCCGGCCTGCCCTGCGGCGAGGACGCCAACGTGGCCAAGCTGCTCGCCTCCGAGGCGGCGTGGAACGCGGCCGAAGCCTGCATGCAGACCCACGGCGGCTTCGGCTACGCGCGCGAATACGACGTGGAGCGCCGCTGGCGCGAGTGCCGCATCCAGCGCATCGCGCCGGTCTCGACCAACATGGTGCTGGCCTACATCGCCGAGCACGTGCTCGGGATGCCGCGCTCGTACTGAGCGTGAACGCCATGGGCCGCCTCACGCAGCAGCTCGGCGCCTTCGCGGCGGGCTCCGGCCGGCTCGACCTCCCCGAGGCCGTGCGCCACACGGTTCGCAACGGCTTCGTCGATACGGTGGCGACGATGCTGGCGGGGCGCAACGAGCCCGTCACCCGCATCGTGCGCCGCTTCGCCGAAGCCCAGGGCCTCGCCGTGCAGGAGGCGAGCGTGCTGGTGGCGAACCAACGCACCTCCTCGCGCAACGCGGCCCTGGTCAACGCCACCGCCGGCCATGCGCTGGACTACGACGACGTGGCGCTGCAGGGCCACCCCAGCGTGGTGCTGGTGCCGGCGCTGCTGGCCGAGGGCGAACGCCTCGGGGCCTCCGGCCTGGACCTGGTCCGCGCCTACGTGGTGGGCTACGAGGTGTGGGCCGAACTGATCGCGCGCGACGCGGACCTGCACCATCTCAAGGGCTGGCACCCCACCGGCGTGTTCGGCACGCTGGCGGTCGCCGCCGCGGTCGCGGCGCTGCGCAGCCTCGATGCGAACCAATGCGCGCACGCCATCGCGCTGGCGGCCAGCATGGCTGCGGGCCTCACCGCCAACTTCGGCAGCATGGCCAAGCCCTTCCACGCCGGGCAGGCGGCGGCACACGGCATCGATGCGGTGAACCTCGCGGCGGCGGGCATGACGGGCGCGCCGGACGTGCTGGAGCACCCCACCGGCTTCCTCGTCGCGGTGTCGCCACAGGGGCGGGTGCGGCTCGATGGGCCCGCGCAGCCCCTGGGCACCACGCTGCGCATCGCCGACCTGGGCCTCACGGTCAAGAAGTACCCGATGTGCTTCGCCACGCACCGCGTGATCGACGCCCTGCTGGATCTCTCGCAGGCGCATGCCATCGCGCCCGCCGACGTGGCGGCGGTGCACGCCACCGTCGGCGTCGCGCAGGCCTCGATGCTGCGCAATCACGCGCCCCAGCGCGCGCTCGAAGCCAAGTTCAGCCTCGAGTTCGCCGCGGCCGCCGCGCTGCTGGTGCGCCGGGTCGGCCTGGCGCAGCTCACCGACGAATTCGTGGCCAGCCCCGAAGTGCAGCGCCTGATGCAGCGCGTCCGCATCGCCACCACCGACACGAGCCTGGACTACGAACCGACCCTCGCGGCGAGCGACCGCGTGGTGGTGGAACTGCGCGACGGCCGGCGCTTCGACAGCGGCGAAGTCAGCGGCACCCGCGGCGACGCGCGCCACCCGCTGGCCGACGGCGAGCTGCAGGCGAAGTTCAGGGACTGCTGCGAAGGCGTGACCCACCTGGACACGGCGCGCCTGCTCGACTCGCTGCTGCGCCTGCCGCAACTGCCCGACGTGCGCCAGCTCACCTGGACCCGGAAATAGACATACCAAGGAGACAAGCATGCAACCCCCGCATCCCCTTTCCCGCCGCGCCGTGCTGCGCGCCGGCACGCTGCTGGCCGCCGGGCCCGCCGCCTGGAGCCTGGCCCGCGCCCAGGGCCACTTCCCCGACAAGCCACTGACGATCGTCGTGCCCTACCCGGCCGGCGCGTCGACGGACCTGCTGGCGCGCTCCGTCGCGCCGAAGCTGACGGCCAGCCTCGGGCAACCGGTGGTGGTCGAGAACAAGGCCGGGGCCAGCGGCAACATCGGCGCGGCCTACGTCGCCAGCGGCCCCGCCGACGGCACCCGCATCCTGGTGGCGACCGAGCCGATCATCGTGGTCAACCCGCACCTGTTCGCCAACATGGGCTTCGACCCGACCAGGGACCTGGTTCCGCTGGGCAACGGCGCGACCACCATCCTGGGGCTGGCGGTGCATCCCTCGGTGCCGGCCAACACCTTTCCCGAGTTCGTGGCCTGGGCGAAGAAGCAGGGCCAGGTGTTCTTCGGCACCGCGGGCGCGGGCACGCCGCACCACGTGAACGGCATCGTCCTGGGCCAGCGCACCGGCATCGAGATGGTCCACGTGCCCTACAAGGGCAGCGGCCCGATGATCGCGGACCTGCTGGGCGGGCAGATCAAGGTGGGCATCAGCACGCTGTCGACCATCCTGCCGCTGGCGCGCGAAGGCAAGCTGAAGATCCTGGGCCTGGGCGAGAAGGCGCGCGTGCCCTCGGCGCCGGACATCCCGGTGATCGGTGAATTCGTGCCGGGCTTCCTCATGAGCAGCTGGGTCGGCTTCTTCGCTCCCACCGCGACGCCCGCGACCGTGGTGGCGCGCTGGAACACCGAGCTGATGAAGGCCCTGCATTCGCCGGACGTGCACAGGAAGCTGGACGATGCGGGCCTGCCGGTGCTGCCGGCGAACAAGCCCGAGGAACTGGCGGCGATGATCCGGGCGGACTATCCGCGCTACGGCAAGGTCATCAAGGAAGCCGGCATCCGGCTCGACTGAGCGCGCGCTGGCTCAGCCCAGCGCCACGGTCGGCTGCACTGCCTCGCGCACCATCAGCAGGTCGCAGCCTCGCAGCTGCGCGCTGGTGCCGATGGTGACGGACCGGTAGCCCATCTCCGCCAGGTCGCTCTCGATGCGGCGCACCCCGTCGGCGCCGCGCATGATGATGCGGGCGTAGACATGGAAGGACTCGTCGCAGACGCCGATCTCGAAATCCTGCGCCATCCCGGCTTCGGAATCCGTGCGGTCGAGGTCCATGGCGGGATACTGATCGTGGTGCATGGCCCGCAGTGTCCGAACACGGCGCTCGCAAGAAAGTAGGACGGCGTCCTACGTGCGGGTAGGGCTGGAACTTTCGTCCACGTGCACCGTGAAGGGCGTCCCGCTCCTGCTCAGGCAGCCACTGCTGCGCCAGCGCGGATCTTCTCGGTGCCCTCGCGCTCGTAGGTGCCGATCAGCAGCCCGCTTGCCAGCCCGCGCTCCTCGACGGCCCTGAGCACGTCGGTGCGCCCGGGCTTTTCCGGGAAGGGCTCGCCCGGCGCCAGCGCGAAGAGCTGGAAGGCATAGCGGTGCGTGCCGTGGCCGGTGGGCGGATCCGGCGGCAGCCAGCCGGAGCGCAGCAAGGAGTTGCGGCCCTCGTGCGCGCCGCCGCCTTCGTGGTGCGGGCTGTGCAGTTCGCCTTCGCGCAGGGCGGCGTCCTCGGGCGGCAGGTCGACCACGATCGCATGCACCAGCGGCTCGGGCGTGGGCGCATCCGCATCCTCGACGATCAGCACCACGCTGGCGGCCTGCGGCGGCACGCCGCTCCAGTGCAGGGGCGGCGACACGCCCTCGCCGTCGGCGGTGTAGCGGGCGGGAATGGGCGCGTGGTCGGCGAAAGCGAGGCTGCCGACCTTGAGCGTGCCGTGGCCGGCGCGCATCCCGCACTTGTTGAACACGAGCTTGTCCATGCCGGCGCGGGCGTCGCGCAGGGCATGGCCCAAAGGCTCCGGCAGTTTTTCCAGCATGCAGTGGCTCCAGCTTGGTCCCCGAGCGTAGGCGGCGATACCTGCGGCCGCCCGCCGTGCGCATCCCGGATGGCTGTCGGATGCATCCTGCTTTTTCGCTGGCACCAGTCCTTGATCCACCTCAAGCCAGCGCCAGCGCGCATGCATCACCTTGGGTGCCGTGAACCCCTCCCCTGCCCCCGCCGACCTGGCGGGCGCCTATCGGCTGCGGCCGGGGCGCCAGCCCGCGATCGTCGGCGAGCGTCCGGTGCTCGAAGGCCGGCGCCTCGCAGCGCTGATGCAGGGCCTGCCCGCGGCCCGCGCGCCGCAGGCGTGCGCGGCGGTGTTCACGCTGTGCGCGCACGCGCAGCGCCGCACCAGCGAGGCCGCCGTGCGCGCGGCCGGTGGCGCGGCGCCCGAAATCGACCCGGCGGGCCTGCAGTTCGAGACCGCGCGCGACCACCTGCGCTCCATCGCCCTCGACTGGCCGGCGCGCGCCGGCACGGCGCCGCAACTGGCGTGGTTGCGCGAGTCGCCCCTGCGGATCGCGGGTGCAGCGCCCCCCGATGCCGCCGCGGCCCAGGCCGCCCTGCGCGCATTCGGCGCGTGGCTCGCCGACACGGTCCTGCACCGCAGCCCCGCGGAGTGGCTGGCGCGCTGCGCCGCGCCGCCCGCGCTGAAGGCCTGGTGCGATGAGCAGGCCGAGGCCTTCCCGCCCGCCCGCACGCTGCGCGACTGGCATGCGCTCGCCAGCCGCATCGAGATCGCCTGCACGCCGCTGCGCATCCTCATGGCGGAACCGGGCGCGTGCGAGGCCAACCTGCGCACGCTCGCTGGCGCGCTCGCCACCGAGACGGACTTCGCGCAGCTTCCGCGCTGGCGGGGGCAGGCGCGCGAGAACGGGCCCTGGACCCGCCAGCGCGACGACGCGCACGCCACGCCGCCGGCCACGGCCTGGGATCGCCTCGCCGCCCGCTGGATCGAACTCGTCGCCCTGGCAGCCGCTGACGCCCCGCCGATGCTGCAGCAAGGCGCCCTGCAGCTCGCCCCCGGCGAGGCCATCGCCTGGTGCGAAATGGCGCGCGGCCTGCTGTTCCACTGGGTGCGGCTGGATGCGAACGGCTGCGTGCAGGACTACCGCGTCCTCGCGCCGACCGAGTGGAACTTCCATCCGCAGGGCTCGCTCGCCCGGGCGCTGGAGCGCCTGGCGCCCTCCGACACGGAAGCGGCGGCCCTGCTCGGAACGGCCTTCGATGCCTGCGTGCCCTGCACGGTGGCACCCGCTCCTTGAGATGGCGCAAGTGCCCTCTCCCCTGCCCCGATAGCATGCCAACGATGATGCGCGTCCTGTGGCTCCAGTCCGGCGGTTGCGGCGGCTGCAGCATGTCCATGCTGTGCGCGGACACGCAGGACTTCGCGGGCCTGCTGCACGGTGCCGGCGTCGAGGTGCTGTGGCATCCGGCGCTGTCGCAGGCGGACGGCGCACAGGTCGTCGACCTGCTCGAAGCCGCCGTGGCGGGGCGCGAACGCATCGACGCCCTGTGCATCGAAGGCGCGCTGCTGCGCGGCCCGCACGGCAGCGGCCGCTTCCACGTGCTGGCCGGCACCGGCCGGCCCATGGTGCACTGGGTGCGCGAACTCGCGGCAGTGGCGCAGCACGTGCTGGCCATCGGCAGCTGCGCGGCCTGGGGCGGCTTCACGTCCGACCCGGGGGGCGCCACCGAGGCCTGCGGCCTGCAATACGAGGACGACGTGAAGGGCGGCCTGCTCGGAGCCGGGTTCCGTTCGCGCTCCGGCCTGCCGGTGGTCAACGTGGCCGGCTGCCCCACGCATCCGGGCTGGGTGCTGGAAACGCTGATGGGCCTGGCGGCCGGTGCGCTCACCGAAGCCGACCTCGATCCGCTCGGGCGGCCGCGCTTCTATGCGGACCAGCTCGTGCACCAGGGCTGCAGCCGCAACGAGTACTACGAATACAAGGCCAGCGCGACGCTGCCCGCGCAGCAGGGTTGCCTGATGGAGCACATGGGGTGCAAGGGCACGCAGGCGCATGCGGATTGCAACCGGCGCCTGTGGAACGGCGCGGGATCCTGCGCGCGCGGCGGCTATCCGTGCATCAGTTGCACGGAGCCGGGCTTCCAGCGGCCCGGCCATCCCTTCCACCTCACGCCCAAGGTCGCCGGCATCCCGATCGGCCTGCCCACCGACATGCCCAAGGCCTGGTTCGTGGCGCTCGCCTCGCTGTCCAAGAGCGCGACGCCCAAGCGCGTGAAGGTCAACGCGACCAGCGACCGCGTGGTGCTGCCGCCGCAGCCGCGCAAGACCGGCCTGCGCTGAGCGAGCGGCCATGACGCGACTGGTACTGGGCCCCTTCAACCGCGTCGAGGGCGACCTCGAGGTGCAGCTCGAGGTGGAGGACGGCCGGGTGCGCGAGGCGCGCGTGCAGGCGCCGCTGTACCGCGGCTTCGAGAACCTGCTGCTCGGACGCGATCCGCTCGATGCCCTTGCCATCGCGCCGCGCATCTGCGGGATCTGCTCGGTCTCGCAATCGGTCGCCGCGGCGCGCGCGCTGGCCGATGCGGCCGGCGTGCAGCCGCCGGCCAACGGCCTGCGCGCCACCAACCTGATGCTGGCCTGCGAGAACCTCGCCGACCACGTGATGCACTTCTACGCCTTCTTCATGCCGGACTTCGGCGCCGGCGACTACGCTGCGCGGCCCTGGCACGGGCAGGCGCGCCAGCGCTTCAGCGCGGTGGCCGAAGGCGCGCCGGAGGCGGGCCTGCACAGCCGCGCGGCGCTGGCCGAGCGCACGCACTGGCTGGAACTGGTCGGCACGCTGGGCGGCAAGTGGCCCCACACCGGCTCCATCCTGCCCGGGGGCAGCGCGCGGCCCGTCGAAGGCGCCGAGCGCCTGCGGCTGCTGGCCAAGGTGCGCGAGATGCGCGCCTTCCTCGAAGGCACCCTGTTCGGGTGCCCGCTGGAGGAGATCGCGGCGCTGGACGGCATGCGCGCGCTGGACCACTGGCGCGGCCGCGCGACGGGCAGCGACCTGGCCCTGTTCCTCGACATCGCGGACGACACGGCCCTGCACGGCCTGGGCGGCGGGCCGGGGCGTTATCTCAGTTTCGGGGCCTATGCGCAGCCCGAAGGGCATGCCTTCGCGCGCGGCGTGTGGGACGGCCAGACCGGCCAGCTGCTGCCGCTGCATCCGCAGGACGTGCGCGAGGACGCGAGCTGCGCGTGGCTGGCGCAGGCGGTGGGGGGCGCCGCGCTGCATCCCTCCGAAGGCCGTACCCAGCCCGAGCCGGACAAGCCCGGCGCGTACACCTGGAACAAGGCGCCCCGCCTGGCGGGCCGCGTGGTGGAGACCGGTGCCATCGCGCGCCAGCTGGTCGCCGGTCAGCCGCTGGTGCGCGACGCGGTGGCGCGGCACGGCGGCGTCGTGTTCACGCGGGTCCTGGCGCGCCTGATGGAAGTGGCGCGCATCCTGCCGCTGATGGAGCAGTGGCTGCAGGCGATCGACCGCGAAGCCTTCCATGCGGCGCATCCCATGCCGCTGCAGGCGCAGGGGGCCGGCCTGGCCGAAGCGGCGCGCGGCGCGCTGGGGCACTGGGTGCGCGTCGACGGCGGCCGCATCGCCAACTACCAGATCGTCGCGCCCACGAGCTGGAACTTCTCGCCGCGCGACGCGGCCGGCACGCCCGGCGCGCTGGAGATGGCGCTGGTGGGCGCGCCGGTCGACGAGGACGCGCGCGGGCGCGGCCGCAGCGTGGCCGTGCGCCACATCGTGCGCTCCTTCGACCCCTGCATGGTCTGCACGGTACATTGAGAATGGCCCGCAGCTCGCCCCTGCAGAACCTCCCCTCCGGCGAACTGGAGGGCGTGAACGAGGCAACCTGGCTGGACGTGATCCAGAAGATGGACGAGGTCTACTCGCGCCTGGTCGCCGACGAAGTGGAGCTGGAAGACAAGAACGCGCAGCTGGAGGAATCGCAGCGCTTCATCTTCAGCCTGCTGGCCGCGATGAGCGACGTGCTGGTCGCCTGCAACGAGGAAGGCCTGATCGAGGAGACCAACCCCGCGCTGTGCGAGCTGGTGGGCGCAAGCGACGCGCAGTTGCGCGGCACGCCGGTGGTGGACCTGCTGGCCGACGAGGAAAGCATGGAGCGCTGGCAGCTCGCCATGCACCACTCGGGCTCGCGCGAAGGCGCCGTGGTGGAACTGAACCTGCGCGGCGCCGCCGGCGCCGTGCCGGTGGACATGAACTGCACCCTGCGCCGCGACAGCGTGGGCCGGCCCGTGGGCCGCGTGCTCGTGGGACGCCCGTTGGGGGAACTCAAACGCGCGTACCGGCAGCTGCGCGACGCGCACGACGCGCTCAAGCAGGCGCAGCAGCAGCTGCTGCATTCGGAGAAGATGGCCTCGCTCGGTCGGCTGGTGGCCGGCGTGGCGCATGAACTGAACAACCCGATCAGCTTCGTGCTGGGCAACGTGCACGTGCTGGAGCGCTATGGGCAGCGGCTGACGCGCTATCTCGCGGCACTGCACGCCGCGGACCTGCCGCCGCACCTGGTCGAACTCCGCCGCGAGCTGCGCATCGACCGGCTCGTCGCCGACCTGCCCTCGCTCACCGAAGGCACGCTGGAAGGCGCGCAGCGCACCGCGGACATCGTCAGCGGCCTCAAGCGCTTTTCCTCGGGCGTGCGCGAGGAAGACTCGCGGCTGGACCTCACGGGCGTGGTGGAGCGTGCGATCCACTGGGTGCGCAAGGGCACGGCACCGCAGTTCGAAGTGATCTTCGAGCCGGGCGAGCCCTGCCACGTGAACGGCAGCCCGGGCGAGCTGCTGCAGGTGATGATGAACCTGATCCAGAACGCCTACGACGCCGCGGCCACGCTGGACAACCCCGTGCCCCGCCTGGCCATCACCTGCACCCGCGACGCTCAGAGCGTGACGCTGCGCTTCGCCGACAACGGCCCGGGCCTGCGGCCCGAGCACCTGTCGCGCGTGTTCGAACCCTTCTTCACGACCAAGCCGGTGGGCAAGGGCACGGGGCTGGGGCTGTCGATCAGCTACGGGATCATCGAGAAGCACGGGGGAAGGCTGGCGGTGGAGAACGCGCCGCAGGGGGGCGCGGTGTTCACGGTGACGTTGCCGCTGTCGCGGGCTGGCGCTGACGAAGGGTAGGCTGGCGGTGACGACGGGTAGGCTGGCGGTGACGACGGGTAGGCTGGCGGTGACGAAGGAACCCCAGCGGTGCGCGCGCGCAGCGAAGCGCTGGGGTTTCGCTGCGCTCCACCACCAGCCTACGAATCGCCCCCGTCGCGCATTCAAGCTTCCGTCAACCCCAGCTTCGCCAGCTTCATCCGCAGCCCCACGCGCGTGAGCCCCAGTTCATCCGCGACCCGCGTCTTGTTGCCGTGGTGGCGTTCCATCGCCTCGCGAATCAGCTGCGCCTCGACCCGCTCGACGTGGTGGCGCAGCATGCCGGAGGAGGCCGTGGCTTCGACGGGCACGGCCTCGACGGCCGCCTCCCGCACCCGCGGCGTGAACAGCTCCGCCCCCAGCTCCGTGCCCTCCGCGAGCGCCAGCGCGCGCCGCATCTCGTTCTGCAGCTCGCGCACGTTGCCCGGCCAGGGGTAGGCGCGCAGGCACGCAAGCGCCTGCGGCGTCAGCCGCGCCTCGGCCGAGCCGTACGAGCGCAGCAGGCCTTCGGCGATCGGCGCCACGTCCTGCGGCCGCTCGCGCAGCGGCGGCAGGTGCAGCGTCATGCCCGCGATGCGGTAATAGAGGTCCTCGCGGAAGCGCCCCGCCGTGACATCGACCTCCAGGTCGCGGTGCGTGGCCGCGATCAGCCGCACGTCCACGGCCACGGGGCGCGGGCTGCCCAGCGGCCGGATCTCGCCCTCCTGCAGCGCACGCAGCAGCTTGACCTGGAATGCCGGCGAGGTGTCGCCGATCTCGTCGAGGAACAGCGTTCCGCCGTCGGCCTGCTGGAACAGGCCGATGCGCGATTCGGTGGCGCCCGTGAAGGCGCCCTTCTTGTGGCCGAACAGCTCGCTTTCCAGCAGCGTGTCCGGCAGGGCGCCGCAGTTCTCCACCACGAACGGCCCGTCGGCGCGCACGCTCGCGTAGTGGATGGCGCGCGCCAGCAGCTCCTTGCCGGTGCCCGATTCGCCCGTCACGAGCACCGCGAGATCGTGGCCGGCCACCTTGTCGGCCAGCGTGCACAGTTCGTTGAGCGGGCTGTCGGCCGCGCGCGTGAGCGCGTCGAAGCCGCCCTTGGCGCGCGCCTTCTGCCGCAGCGCCGCGACGCGCTGCGCCAGTTGCTCGGGGCTGCCGCGCAACTCCAGCGTCAGGCGCTGGTTCTCCTGCTGCAGCCGCCACAGCTGCGCCGCGCCATGCAGCGTCAGCAGCAGCTGGTCGGGCCGCCAGGGCTTGAGCAGGTACTGCCAGATGCCGGCCTCGTTGATGCCGCGGATGATGTCCTCCGACTCCGTGTAGCCGGAGAGGATCATGCGGATCGTGTCGGGCCAGTGCGAGCGCACGGTGCGCAGGAACTCGACGCCGGACATGCCGGGCATGCGCTGGTCGGACACGACGACCTGCACGCACTCCTGCTCCAGCACCTGCAGTCCCTCGGCGCCGGAGCCGGCGGTGAAGATCTCGAACTCGTCTTCCAGCGTGCGGCGCAGCGTCTCGAGCGCGCGCGGCTCGTCGTCCACCACCAGCACGGCGACGGGCCGGGCCGTCACGCCGCCCTCCTTTCCGGTTCGCGGTGGCGCGCCAGGTGGCGCGGCGTCCAGGACGCAGGCGACTTGTGCACGAAGTGGTGGCGCGCGACGTGGTAGCTCGGATCGAAGCCGTAGAAGTTGCGCCGCATCTGCGCCAGCTCCTCTTCGCGGTACGCGGCCAGCGGCTTGGCGGCCTCGTCGGCAGCGCGCGCCGCGCGCTTGTCCGCCAGGCGCTGCGCGAGGGCGGGATCGGCCGCGAGGCGCGCCGCCCGCCGCGCGACCTCCTCGGCGAAGGCGGGCAGGTCGCCCGCGATGCAGTCGTCGACGAAGCCCGCGGCCAGCGCGGCCTGCGCGGTGAGCGGCTGGCGCTCGCGCATGATCGCCTGCGCACGCGCGGCGCCCAGGCGTTTCGGCAGCAGGTAGGTCCAGTACTCGGAGCCGTACAGGTTGCCCATGTTCCTGTAGTGCGGGTTCAGCACCACCGCCTCGCGCGCCCACACCAGGTCCGCCGCGCGGGCCAGGAAGCAGCCGCCGGCGCCCGCATTGCCGGCCAGCGCGGCCACCGTGAGCTGTCCTCCGGTCGTGATCAGTTCCAGCGCGAGGTCGTCGATCGCCTCGATGTTGCGCCAGGACGCATCGGCCGCCGAGCCGCCCTGCAAGCTCTCCGCCTCGATCGCATTCAGGTGGATGCCGTTGGACCAGAAGTCCTGCCCGCCCGCGAGCACCAGCACGCGCACCGGACGCGCGCGCGCCCACTGCAGCGCGGCGCGCAGCCGCGTGCACTGCGTCGTGGACATCGCACCGTTGTAGAACTCGAAGTGCAGGAAGCCGACCCCGCCCTGCTCCTCGTAAGCGATGTCCTGCCAGGTGGCTTGCGGAACGCGCCACCAGCCTTGCAGCGGCGCTTCGGGCACGCCCGCCGCCTGCCGCGGGAAGGCGAGCGTGCCCGGCAGCTTGATCGAGCCGGGCCGCTTCACGTGGCCGATCCACACCGCGCCATCGACCGTGGCGCGCAGCAGCGCCGTCTCGCGCTTGGCGATCAATGCGCCGGGCGTACCGCCCAGGCGGGCTTCGGGCCAGGCGTCGTACAGGTGGCAGGGCTCGCCGAACAGCTGGTCGGCCACGCCGGGGAAGCCGTCCGCCGCGCGGATGCGGCGCAGGATGGTTTCGGTCGCGTCCCGCGACCAGTCGAGGGCGCGGTCCGCCTGTTGCATCAGCGGCCGCAGTCGCCCGCGCGCGCCGGCGATGTCCAGCGGCCGCCGCGGCACGTCCGCGCCGCCCTCGATGCGCGCGATCGCCTGCAGCACCGCCTGCAGCGCCGCAGTGCTCACCTCGTTGCGGTACACGCTGGACTTCTTCGCCGCGCGCAGCGGGAACTCCACGCTCGCCCACACCGGGCCGGCGTCCATTTCGGCTTCCGCCTGCAGCACCGTCACGCCCCAGGTCGATTCGCCCTCCTGCAGGGCCCAGTCCAGCGCCGAGGGCCCCCGGTCGCCGACGATGCCGGGATGCACGACCAGGCACGGGACCTTGCGCCAGACCGACGCGGGGATCGCGCGGCGCAGGTAGGGTGCGACGACCACGTCGGGGCGGAACATCGCGACGGCTTCCTCGGTCACGCCGTCGGCGATGTCGAACTCGAGCGACAGCACATGCCCGCGCCCCTGCAGTTCCGCCCACAGCCGCTGCGCGAGGCTGTTGAACGCGTGCGTGAGCAGGAGGATGCGCATGGTCTTCAGCAGATCCGCGGCAGCGGGTCGCTCGCCAGCCAGTCGACGATGCGCCGGCCGCCGAAGGCGGTTTCGAGCTGCACGAAATGATGGTTGTCGGCGATCATCTCGCCGATGCGCACGGCCTCGCGGCCCAGGGGATGCGCGCGCATCGCGGCCAGGAGCCGGTCCGCATCCGCCGCGGCGCACACCGCAACCAGCTTGCCTTCGTTGGCGACATCCAGCGGATCGAGGCCGAGCAGCTCGCAGGCCGCGGCGACCGCCGGCCGCACGGGGATCGCCTTCTCGCGCAGCATCATGCCCACGCCGGACTGGTGCGCGATCTCGTTGAGCGTGGCGGCCAGTCCGCCGCGCGTGGGATCGCGCAGGCAGCGCAGTTCCGCGCCCGTCGCGAGCATCGCGGCCACCAGCTCGTGCAGGGCCGCCGTGTCGGAGGAAACCGGCGCGTCGAAGCTCAGGTTCTCGCGCCGGCTCATCACGGCCACGCCGTGGTCGCCGATGGTGCCCGAGAGGAGGACCGCGTCGCCCGCCCGTGCGCGCTCGCCGCCGAGGACGACGCCGGCCGCCAGCACCCCCACCCCCGTCGTCGTGATGAACACGCCGTCGCCCTTGCCGCGCTGGACCACCTTGGTGTCGCCCGTGACCACGGGGACCCGCGCAGCGCGCGCGGCATCGGCCATCGATTCCACGATGCGATCCAGCTCCGCCAGCGCAAAGCCTTCCTCCAGGATGAAGCCGGCCGCGAGGTACAGCGGGGTCGCGCCCATCATGGCCACATCGTTGATCGTGCCGTGCACCGACAGGCAGCCGATGTCGCCGCCCGCGAACTCCAGCGGCGAGACCACGTGCGAGTCGGTGGACATGACCAGGCGCGCACCCTCTCCCGCCGGCAGCGGCAGCACGGCGCCGTCGTTGCCCTGCCCCAGGTACTCGTTGCCCAGGTGCCTGGCGAACAGCTCGCGCACCAGTTGCACCATGGCGCGTCCACCGGCGCCATGCGTCAGGTCGACGCGCCCGGTCTTCAGGTCCAGGGGCCGCACGTAAGCGCGCTTGACTTCAGCCATCGCTCAGGGCCAGGTCCCGGTAGCGGCCGTAGCTGTAGTGCGCCGCGCAGGCGCCTTCGCTGCTGACCATGCAGGACCCCATGGGGTTGTCCGGCGTGCACACCGTGCCGAACAGCCTGCAGTCCTGCGGCCGCTTCACGCCGCGCAGGATCGCGCCGCATTCGCAGGCCTTGTGGTCGGGAACCGAGCGGTACTGCAGGCCGAAGCGGCGCTCGGCATCGAAGGCCGCGTACTCGCCGCGGATGCGCAGCGCCGAATACGGCACCACCGAGAGGCCGCGCCATTCGAACTCGCGCCGCAGCTCGAACACCTGCGCGACGCGGTCCTGAGCCTTGACATTGCCCTCGCGCGTGACGGCGCGCGAGAACTCGTTCTCCACGTCGCAGCGGCCCTCGTTGACCTGGCGCACCAGCATCAGGATGGCCTGCATCACGTCCAGCGGCTCGAAGCCGGCGATCACCACCGGCTTGCGGTATTCCTCGGCGAAGAATTCGTAGGGGCGGCTGCCGATCACGGTGGACACGTGGGCCGGGCCGATGAAGCCGTCGATGGGCACCGTGCCCCATTGCCGCACCTCGGGCGATTCGAGGATGTGGCTGATCGCCGCCGGGGTGAGCACGTGGCAGCACAGTACGCTGAAGTTCGCCAGCCCTTCGAATTGCGCCTGCTGGATGGCCAACGCCGTGGGGGGCGTGGTGGTCTCGAAACCGATGGCGAAGAACACGATCTCGCGCTGCGGGTGGTCGCGGGCAAGCTGCAGCGCGTCGAGCGTCGAATAGACCATGCGCACGTCGGCGCCGCGCGCCTTGGCCTTCAGCAGCGACAGGCCGCCGGAGGCCGGCACGCGCAAGGTGTCGCCATAGCTGCACAGCATCACGCCGCGCTCCAGCGCGAGCGAAATCGCGAGGTCGATGCGTCCGATCGGCAGCACGCATACCGGGCAGCCGGGGCCGTGCACCATGCGCACGCCCCCGGGCAGCAGGTCCGCCAGGCCGTAGCGCGAGATCGCGTGGGTGTGGCCGCCGCAGAACTCCATGAAGCTGTAGCGCCGGCCGGGCTCCACCGCCGCGGCGATCCTGCGCGCCAGCGTGCGCGCCACCTCGCCGTCGCGGAATTCCTCGATGTACTTCATGGCGCGGGTGCGGGGCTGGCCGGCTCCATCTGCGAGAACAGGGCCAGGGTGCGCTCGGCCTCGTCGGGATCGAGCCTGGCGAGTGCGTAGCCCACGTGCAGGATCACGTAGTCGCCGACCGCCACGCCATCGAGCAGCGCCAGCGAGATGCGCTTGCGCACGCCGCCCAGGTCCACCGTGCCCCAGTCGCCGGCGTCCTCGACGTCCACCACCTTGACGGGCAGCGCCAGGCACATGTCAGCTGTCTCCCTGCAGGGCCTGCATCGCGACCCATGCCTGGCCCAGCGCGAGGCCGCCGTCGCCGGGCGGCAGGCGCTCCGGCTGCAGCACGCGCAGGCCCTCGTGTTCCAGCCGGTCGGCCAGTTGCAGCGAAAGCTGCGTGTTCAGGAAGCAGCCGCCGCCGAAGGCGATCGTGCGGATGTCGGTGAGGATGGAGGCGCGGCGCAGCCAGTCGGCCAGGGCCGCCGCCAGCGTCGCGTGGAAGCGCGCGGCGCCGGCCCGGGCATCGCGTTCGTCCGCCAGCGATGCCAGCAGGGGCAGCAGGTCCAGCACGCCGTCCGCATCGATGTGCCAGCCGCACCACAAGGGCTCGGGCTGCCGGCCGTGCGCGGCCTGCTCCAGCCGCATCGCGGCCTCGGCCTCGTACTGCATGTGCGCGCACAGGCCCAGCAGGCCCGCGGCGGCGTCGAACACACGGCCCATGCTGGTCGTCTGCGGGCAGTTCACGCCGCGCCTGAGCATCTCGAACATCGCACCGGACGCAGGCTCCTGCGCGAAGCGCGCGGCGATCTGGTCGCCGCGCCCGAGCAGGTGGAGGACCGCGGCGGCCATGCGCCAGGGCTGGCGCGCCGCGCGGTCGCCGCCGGGCAGGGGCAGCGGGCGCAGGTGGCCCAGGCGATCGAAGCGGCCGTCCTGCACCTGCAGCAGTTCGCCGCCCCAGGCCGTGGCGTCGGTGCCCAGCCCCACGCCGTCGAGGGCGAGCCCCAGCACGGGCGCGCGCCAGCCATGTTCGGCGCACGTCGCCGCGATGTGCGCATGGTGGTGCTGCACGGCATGCGTGCGCAAGCCATGTTCCGCCGCGAAGGCCAGGGCGGCCTGCGATGCGTGGTCCTCGGGGTGGAGGTCGTGCGCCACCACGTCCGGCCGCGCCTGCAGCAGGCCCAGCATGCGCTGCACGTTCTCGGCCTGGAACGTGCAGGTGGCGGCGTTGTCCAGGTCGCCGACGTGCGGTGACAGGAAGGCCTCGTCGCCGCGCGTGACGCAGACGCTGTTCTTCAGGTGGGCGCCGAAGGAGATCACGGATGGCCCCGCCGCCGGCAGGCGCAGCGACGCCGGCGCGTAGCCGCGGCTGCGGCGCACGAAGCGCCCGGCAGCGCCCTGCGGCCGCACCACGCTGTCGTCGCAGCGGGCCACGATCTCGCGGTCGTGGTCCAGGATGGCGTCGGCGATCGTGGCCAGGCGCTCGCGCGCCTCCGCGTTGCCGCGCACGATGGGCTCGCCCCCGGGATTGGCGCTGGTCATCACCAGCAGCAGGGGCTGTTCCTGCTCCAGCCATGCGAGGCCGGAAGGACGCCCCGCCGCCTCGTGGAACAGCAGGAACTGGATCGGCGTCGCGGGCAGCATGGCGCCGAGCGTGCGCAGGCCGGGCGCGACGCCGGGCAGCGTCGCATCGAGCTCGGACGGAGCATCGAGCAGCACCACCGGGCGTTCCGCACTCTCCAGCCACCCGCGCGCGGGGGCAGGCACGGGCGCGATGGCTTCGAGGCTCTGCGCGTTGGCCGCCATCACGGCGAAGGGCTTGGCCTCGCGGTTCTTGCGCAGGCGCAGGCGCGCCACCGCCTGGGCATTGCGCGCATCGCAGGCGAGGTGGAAGCCGCCCAGGCTCTTGATCGCGACGATGCTCCCGGCGCGCAGCAGCCGCAGCGTGGCGGCGATCGCGTCGCCGGGCACCGCACCCTCGTCGTCGATCAGCGCCAGGTGCGGCCCGCAGCGGGGGCAGCAGGTGGTCTCGGCGTGGAAGCGCCGGTCGGCGGGCGCGCCGTATTCGCGCGCGCAGGCGGGGCACAGCGGGAACGGCGCCAGGCTGGTCCGAGTGCGGTCGTAGGGCAGCGACTGCGTCACCGTGTAGCGCGGGCCGCAGTGGGTGCAGGTGATGAAGGCGTGGCGCCAGCGGCGGCCGCCCGGATCGAACAGTTCCGCCAGGCAGTCGGGGCAGGTCGCCACGTCGGGGCCGATCGCGGTGGCGGCGTGGCCGCCTGCGCTGTCGGCGATGACGAAGCCGCTGAAGCGCTGCGGCGGCGAGTCGATGCGCTGGACCGAATCGACGCGGGCCAGCGCAGGGGCTTCGTCACGCAGGCGTTCGAGCAGGGTGCCGAGCTGCGTGGCCGCCCCTTCGGCGGCGATCTCCACGCCGGCCGCGTCGTTGCGCACCCAGCCGGAGACGTTCAGTTCCTGCGCGAGCCGCCAGACGAAGGGCCTAAAGCCCACGCCCTGCACGATCCCGGTGACACGAATGCGGCAGGCGCAGGTCATGGCCGCCTCAGCTCGCGAGCCTGGCTTCGAGCTGGGCCACCCGCTGGCGCAGCGCCTGCAGTTCCCCTTCGCGCGCGGAGGATGCGGCCAGCGCGCCTTCGCGCAGGAAGGCGAGCCAGTCCGCCAGACCCTGGCCGGTCGTGGCCGAGAGCTGCAGCACGCGGATCTTCGGGTTCACCCGCCGCGCATTGGCGATCGCCGCCTGCACGTCGAACTGCAGGTAGGGCAGCAGGTCGATCTTGTTCAGGATCATGAGGTCGGCCGCGCGGAACATGTGCGGGTACTTCAGCGGCTTGTCCTCGCCCTCGGTGACGGAGAGGATCACGACCTTGTGCGCCTCGCCGAGGTCGAAGCCGGCCGGGCACACCAGGTTGCCGACGTTCTCGATCATCAGCAACTGGCCCTCGGCGAGCGGCAGCTTCTCCAGCGCGTGGCCCACCATGTGGGCATCGAGGTGGCAGCCCTTGCCGGTGTTGACCTGCACCGCCGGCGCCCCCGTGGCGCGGATGCGTTCGGCGTCGTTGGTGGTCTGCTGGTCGCCCTCGATCACCGAGACGGGCAGGTCGCGCAGCTCGGTGATGGTGCGGCACAGGAGCGTGGTCTTGCCGGAGCCGGGGCTGGAAACGAGGTTCAGCGCGAACACGCCCAGGTCCGCGAAACGCTGTCGATTTCGCTGCGCGAACGCATCGTTCTTGGCCAGGATGTCCTGCTCGATCTGCACCATGCGGCTGGCGGCGGTGCCGGGTGCGTGCGAATGGTGTGCGTGGCCGTGGTCGTGGTCGTGGCCGTGGTCGTGGTCGTGGCCGTGGTCATGCACGTGCCCATGATCGTGCCCGTCCCCATGATCGTGCCCGTGCGCATGCGGCGCCACCGCCGCGCCGTCGATCGCCACCTGGTCCGCCCCGCAGCCGCATGTCGTGCACATGGTCGCTCCTGACTATTCCACCTCGAGCTCGCTCACCCGCAGTTCCGTCCCGCCGGTCACCTGCACCTGCGCGGAGCCGCAGCGCGGGCAATCGCCGTACAGCTCCTTCATTTCCACCGTCTCGCCGCAGCCCATGCAGCTGCCCGTGCCGGGCACCGCCAGGATCTCCAGCCGGGCGCCGCCGGCCACCGTGCCGCGCGTGACCGCGTCGAAGCAGAAGCGCATCGCCTCGGGCTCCACGCCCGCCAGCGCACCGACTTCCAGGTGCACCGACAGCACGCGCGCGAACGCCTGCCGCCGCCGCGCGTCCTCGATCAGCTGCAGGACGCCTTCGGCCAACGACATTTCATGCACGGAAGCGCCCACGCCGGCTCATGGGCGACAATCTACGCAGGCGCCCGCGCGCCACGTTGTCTTAGATCAAGCGGCTCTCAGGCGCCCAGGCCGAGGAAGCGGCGCCTTGACGGCACCGGCGGCCGGGCGGCAGCCACAGGCGCCGGCCCGGCGGTCTGCTCCGGGACCGCCTCGCGCGGCGCAGGCGCCGGCGCCAGCAGCGCGGCCAGCGACGCCAGCGCGGTCTCGCGCGCCTCCCGCTGCGTCGCGAACGCCTCCATGGGCGAGAACAGGGAACAGGTCTGGTATTCGCCCAGGCCCTCTTCGTCGCCGCCGAGGAAGGCGAGATCCCCGAACGGGAACTGCACGAAGCGCCGCTGCTGCGCCAGCGTGCTCACCCACGCGGCGCGGTCGTCCGGCAGCAGCAGCACGCTCATCGCCCACGGCGTGAGCAGGATGCCGAGCCAGTGCCCGTTCCAGCGTTGCAGGCCGATGGCCTCCACGGCCAGCGCCGGATTCAGGATCGGCAGGCCGTCCATCCGCTCGCGCCGGATCCGCTCGAAGGTTTCCTCGACGAGCCCCGTCGGGTCGGCGCGGTGGCTCACGCTTCGTTCCCCCAGCGGCGGGCCGACACCGCCTCGTCCTGCGCCATCAATTCCTGCATCAAGGCGAGCGCGGCCTCCCCGGCCGCCGCGTCCAGGCGCTCGAAGGCGAAGCCGCCGGCCTGCACCAGCAGGTAGTCGCCGACCGCCACCGCCTCTTCCATCAGCAGCAGGCTCACTTCGCGCCGCTGGCCGAAACATTCCACGGTGGCCGTGCCGTCGGCCAGGGCCGTCACGCGGGAAGGCGCTGCCAGGCACATCTCACTGGCCCCCGCAGGAGGCGTGCATCACCGCGTAGCCGCGCTCGATCAGGTCGGCGGCCGCGCGGTCGGCGAGCAGGGGCACTGCCCTGGCCACCGTGTCCGTCATCTCGGTCCCGAGCTCCAGCGACACCGGCTCCACCCCGTGCACGATGATGGCGCCGGGCATGGTGCCCAGCAGCTCCAGGCTCGCGAGCACGTCCGGCAGGCCGATCTGGTGCGGCGACAGCTTGCGGCGGAAGAACTTCGGGATCGCGTCGCCTTCGATGCGCACCAGCGTGCCGGGCGCATTGCCGCTCCTGACCACGTCCAGCACGATCAGCAGGTCGGCGCCGGCCAGGTCCTCGATCATCTCCATGCCCGAGGTCCCGCCGTCGATCACCTGCACATCGCCGGGCAGCACGTAGCCCTTCTCCAGGGCCTCGGCCGCGCGCACGCCGGCGGCCTCGTCGGTCAGGATCGTGTTGCCGATGCCCAGGACGACAGCGCGCATCTCAGCCTCCGCACGGCCGCCCGAAGGAGGCTGAAGCCCCCTCGGGGGGCAGCGCAGTACACGCAGTGACAAGCGTGGGGGCCATTTCTACACTGCCTTCACGCGGATCGCCGTGTCGTTCTCGAGGTCCGTCAGGTGGATGGCGCAGGCGATGCACGGGTCGAACGAATGGATCGTGCGCAGCACTTCCAGCGGCTGTTCCGCGTTGGCGATCGGCGTGTCCACCAGCGAGGCCTCGTACGGGCCGGCCTCGTCCTTGTCGTTGCGCGGACAGGCGTTCCAGGTGGAGGGCACGACGCACTGGTAGTTCCTGATCTTGCCGTCGGCGATCACGACCCAGTGCGACAGCGCGCCGCGCGGCGCCTCGTGGAAGCCCACGCCCATCACCTCGCCCTTGGGGAACACCGGCGCATTGAAGGTCTTCACGTCGCCCTTGGCGATGTTGTTCACCAGCGCCGTCCACTGGTCGGCCAGCATGTCCACCTGCATCGCGCAGGAGATCGCGCGGGCGGCGTGGCGGCCGATCGTGGAGTGCATCGCATCCAGGCCCACCTCCGTCTTGGCGAGCGCGGAGACGGTCTGCAGCGTCTGCGTGGCGTACTTCTTGGTCGGCTCATGGCCGGCCGCCAGCATGGTCAGCACGCGCGCCAGGGGGCCCACCTGCGCCACCTTGCCGTAGAAGGTGGGCGACTTCAGCCACGAATACGCGCCGTCGTCCTTGAAGTCGGTGTAGTTCGGCCTGGTCTCGCCCTGGTAGGGATGCAGCGGCCCCTTCTGGTCCTGCGTGTACCAGGAGTGCTTGACGGACTCCTCCACGCCCTTGACGAAATACGGGTCGCCGAAGGCCTTGATCGGCTTGAAGGACTTCAGGTCGCCGGCCTCGATGAAGCCGCCGGGCATGAGGAACTGCGTGCCCCTGGTGTCCTGCGGCAGGTCCGGCACGGCAAGGTAGTTCGTGACGCCCTTGCCGATCTTCGTCCACTCCGGATAGAAGGCGCCGACCGCGGCCACGTCCACCAGGTAGACGTTCTTCACGAAGTCGTCCAGCTCGTCGATCCAGCCCTTGAGCGCCATCAGGCGTTCCACCGTCAGCACCGCCTGCGAGTCGGTGGCGATCGGGTTGGCGACGCCGCCCACGGCCACGTTCTGGATGTGCGGCGTCTTGCCACCGAGCAGCGACACGATCTTGTTGGCGCGCCGCTGCACCTCCAGCGCCTGCAGGTAGTGCGCCACGGCCAGCAGGTTCACTTCCGGCGGCAGCTTCATCGCCGGGTGGCCCCAGTAGCCGTTGGTGAAGATGCCCAGCTGGCCGCCGTTGACGAAGCCCTTCAGGCGCTCGTGCACCCGGCGCATCTCGTGCTTCGAATTGAGGTGCCAGCTGGAAAGGCTTTCGCCCAGCGCCGCGGCCTTGTCCGGATCGGCCTTGAGCGCGGAGGTCACGTCCACCCAGTCCAGCGCGGACAGGTGGTAGAAGTGCACGATCTGGTCGTGCACGGAGTGCGCCAGGATGACCAGGTTGCGGATGTACTGCGCGTTCAGCGGCACTTCCATCTGCAGCGCGTTCTCCACCGCGCGCACCGAGGTGATCGCATGCACGGTGGTGCACACACCGCAGATGCGCTGCGTGATCGCCCAGGCGTCGCGCGGGTCGCGCCCGAGCAGGATCAGCTCGACGCCGCGCCACATCTGGCCGGACGACCAGGCCTTGCGGACCTTGCCGCCATCGACGTCGACGTCGACGCGCAGGTGCCCCTCGATGCGGGTGATCGGGTCGATGGTGATGCGGTTGGCCATGCGTGTCTCCGGTTTCTATGCGGCGGCGGCCGGTTCCCGCGGCAGCACGGGGAAGCGGCGCGTGATCAGGATGTAGCCCAGCACCTCGATGGCGAACATGCCGGCGGTGACGAGGACTTCGGTGAGGGCGGGGAAGTAGTGCCAGCCCGGACCGCTGTTGAAGGTGATGAGGTAGCCGTTCAGGCGCACCAGCGAGCCGCCGGCCATCACCGCGACGCCGGCCAGGAACAGGCGCGCAGGATTGCGGCGCTGTTCGGCGGTGCGGATCAGGAGGAAGGGCGCGAGGAAGGCCAGGTTCTCGATCCAGAACCACAGCGCGGCCCAGGTCGGCTCGAACGCGAGGCCGGCCACGCCGCGCGCGGCGATGTCGCCCGCCCGCACGGCGAGGTACAGCGCGATCGCGCCCAGCATGATCTTCGCCATGGGATTGAGCAGGTCGACCTCGATGCTGCGGCGGTAGCCCGCGGCGGCCACGCAGCTTTCGAACAGCACGACGCCCCAGCCCAGCACGATCGCCGAGAGCAGGTAGATCACCGGCTGCAGCGGCGTCTGCCACAGGGCATGCACCTGCGAACCCATGATCACCAGCATGGTCCCCAGCGAGGACTGGTGCATCATCGGCAGCAGCACGCCCAGCGCGACGAAGACGAACAGAACCTTCTCCAGCTTCTGCTTCGCCACCTTGAGGCCGAACTGCTCCAGCACCACCGGCGAGAACTCGATCCACATCACCAGTATGTAGGCCGTGACGCAGGCGGCCACCTCGAACATCACCGAGTTCGGGTTGACGTAACCCGGCCAGAAGATGTGCCAGAAGTTCCACCAGCGACCGAGGTCGAAGAAGATGCCGGCGCCCGCGAGCGTGTAGCCGAACAGGCTGGCCAGCAGCGCGGGGCGCACCAGCGGGTGGTAGCGGCCGCGGTTGAAGATGTAGACCAGCAGCGCCACCGAGAAACCGCCGCAGGCGAGCGCCGAGCCGACCATCACGTCGACCACCACCCACAGGCCCCAGGAATAGCCGTCGTTCAGGTGGGTGACCGCGCCCAGGCCGGTGAACATCCGCACCAGGAGGATGGTGGCCATGATCGCGATCAGCACGCCGCACACCAGCGTGACGGGGTTCAGCAGCCGGCCGCCGATGGGTGCCGGCGCGGGATGATGCGTGCTCATTGCTCGCCCTCCTCTTGCTCGGGCCGCACGAACTTCTTCGCGGCCACGGTCAGCCCGCCCAGCGCCAGCAGCGGGAACAGCAGCCCGCCATAGAGCGTGTGCTGGATCGTCTCCGACGTCGCCGCCGACGAGCGTTCGGGCAGGTTGGGCATGCCCAGCTTCTCGAAGTCGACCGCCGAGAGCTTGAGCACCTGCGTGCCGCCGTATTCCTTCTCGCCGTACACGCGCTGCTGGTACTGCGCCACCGAGCCTTCCCAGCTGTCATCCGGGCCGTCGATGCGCCCGCGCGGGTACCTGGTGACGGAGCCGGGCTGGAGCGCGATGCGGCGCTTCGCCTCGGCCAGCAGGTCCGTCGTCTTGCCGAACAGCGTGGCACCGGTGGGGCAGACCTCGGCGCAGGCGGCGTACCTGCCGTCCTTGGCGCGGTGGCTGCACAACTCGCACTTGCCGATCTTGCCGGTGGGCGAGTCGTACTGGAACTTCGGGATGCCGAAGGGGCACGCCAGCACGCAGTAGCGGCAGCCGACGCAGGCCTCCGGGTTGTAGTTCACCACGCCCGTCTTCGCATCCTTGGTCATGGCCGAGACCGGGCAGGCCGACACGCACGACGGGTCGTTGCAGTGCATGCACGAGGTCTTCATGAAGGCGTAGCCGTCGGCCTCGGCGTCCTTGTTGACGCCCTTGCCCTGCGAGTACATCTTGATGATGTTGAAGGTGTAGCCCGAGGTATCGGTCGGCGTGTCCCACAGCCTCTCCCCGCTGGAGAACTCGGGCGGCAGCTTGTTGGCCTCCTTGCACGCCGAGACGCAGGCCTTGCAGCCGACGCACAGGGTGGCGTCGTACAGCAGGCCCAGCGCGTCGGCCGGGCGCTGGAGGTTGTCGCGCGCGCAGGCGTCGGTCGCGACCGTGGCGGCCGCGACGCCAGCGCCGCTGGCGACCAGGCCCTTCAAGAATTGGCGGCGGCTGTCCATGGCTTCAGCCCTGCGCGCCGCCCTGCGGGTTCGTATCTGCTGCCTGCCTGGCCCGCTTGGCTTCCGCCGCTTCGTGCGACAGCCCCAGGTTCCGCGTGATCATCGCGCCTGCGCCGGCGGCGGCCCCCGCCAGCGCGGCCAGCGCCGCTGCGGCCGCCAGCGTCGCGCCCTTTCCCTGTTCCTCCACCACCCGCGGGAACTGCAGCGGCGGCGTGACGTTTTTCATCAGCGCCACCTGGTGGATGGCCTTGGTGAAGCCCACGCCCTTCTCGGCGCAGCCGATGCAGGGATGGCCGCAACCCACGGGCCAGTTGTTCTCCCCCGCATCGCCGAAGCCGATGGTGGAGCAGTTGGCATAGGTCTCCGGCCCCTTGCAACCGAGCTTGTAGAGGCAATAGCCCTTGCGGTGGCCCTCGTCGCCGAACTGCATGGCGAAGCGGCCGGCGTCGAAGTGCGCGCGGCGCTCGCAGTTCTCATGCACCAGGCGGGAGTAGGCGAACTTGGGGCGGCCCTGGTCGTCCACCTCCGGCAGCTTTCCGAACGTGAGGTAGTGCACGACGGTGGCGAGGAAGTTGTACGGATTCGGCGGGCAGCCGGGAATGGTGACCACCTTCTCGTGCAGCACGTCGCTCACGCTGCTGGCGCCGGAAGGGTTGGGGCCGGTGGAGGGCATGCCGCCCCACGACGCGCAGGAGCCGATGGCAATGACGGCCGCCGCATCGACCGCGCATTCCTTGAGCAGGTCCACCGCCTTGTGGCCGCCGATCTTGCAGTAGTTGCCGCCCTGCGCCATCGGGATGGCGCCTTCGACGACCAGCACGTACTTGCCCTTGTTGGCCTTCATCGCCGCCTTGCGCGCGGCCTCGGCCTGGTGGCCCGCGGCGGCCATCAGCGTCTCGTGGTAGTCCAGCGAGATCACGTCGAGGATCAGCTTTTCCAGCGTGGGGTGCTCGGCGCGCAGCAGCGACTCGCTGCAGCCGGTGCACTCCTGGAAGTGCAGCCAGATCACGGAGGGACGGGGCGCGGTCTCGATCGCCTTCGCCACGGCGGCATCGGCGCCGCGCGGCAGGCCCATGGTGGCCGCCAGCGTGGCGCAGAACTGGAGGTACTCGCGGCGCGACAGGCCCAGGCGCCGCTCCACGGTGCGCAGGCTGTCCCGCGTCAGGTCAAAGAGATCAGATGCCGCCATGTCGATTCCCTCGTCGCCCGATGGGGCGGTCGGGTCTTCACCGCAAGTTGTGCGCCACGCAGGAAAGCTTGATCCTGCGCAACAAAGGCCGGCCGCCAGCCCTGCACCCGTGGGGTGCGTCGGTTAGCCGCTAACCGGTGCGCTGCACCGCAGGTGGAAAGAGAGCTTCCACATGCGGGTGCATTCGCGTTCAATTCACGGCGGAATTCGCGCTGCCGCCGCGGGCACGCGTCTTGCGCGCAGCGAGGGCCTCAGCGACTCATGGCCTGCGAGGAGACCGACATGAATTTGACCTGGCGCAACACGCTGCGCGGCGCGGCCGCCGCCACCCTGGCCTGCGGGGCGACGCTGGCGCACGCGCACACCGGGCATGGCGCCACCAGCTTCCTGCAGGGCCTGGCGCATCCGATCGCGCTGGATCACCTGCTCGCCGCCGTGGCCGTGGGGCTCTGGTCGGCGCGCGCGCTGCCTGCGAATCGCGTGTGGCAGGGCCCCGCGGTCTTCCTGTTGTCGCTGGTCGCCGCGGCGCTGGCGGCGCAGGCGGGCTTCGCGCTGCCCTTCGTGGAGCAAGGCATCGCACTGAGCGTGCTGCTGTCCGGCGCGATGGTGGTGCTGGCCTGCCGCGGGGTGACGCCGCAGCCCGCGCACGGGCTGGTGCCGGTGGGCGCGGCGGCGGTGCTGCACGGCCTGGCGCACGGCGCCGAAGCGGGCGGTGCTTCGTTCGCCGCCTATGCGATCGGCTTCCTCGCGACCACGGCCCTGCTCCACGCCACTGGCTTGTCCGCGGGCTTCACGCTGCAGCGCCTGCGCGCATCGCTGGCGCGGCGCATCGCGTACGGCCTGGGTGCGGGCTTCGGCGCCGCCGGCCTCTACCTGCTGGCCGCCTGAAGTCGCAAGCGGGGGCGCGCGCCGCCCTTTTCAGGTGACGTGCGGATCGCTGGGCCGCCTGTCGGCCTTCCACGCCGCCTCGCGGGCCTGCGCGCCCTTCCGGACGGCGGCCAGGTAGGCCTCGGGCACCTCGCCCGGTCGCGCCTCGCGCACCTTGAATCCCCGCTTGCCGGCCGGCACGGCGGGCGCCCGCTCGTCGGGCAGGGGCGGCAGCAGCTCGCCGAGCTGCTGCTCGGCGTCGCGCGCGAGCGACCAGGCGATCGCGACGACCAGCACGGCCGCCAGCCCGGCGACCCCCACGATCGCCGCCATGGCCCCGGAGCCGAGCCGCACCAGGCTGTACGCCGCCACGCCCGTGAGGACGAGCAGCACCGCGGCAAGCGCGGTGACCAGCAGGCCGGGGCGCAGCAGACTCTTCATGGCAGCCTCCGTGAAAACGGGGAAACGATCCTAGCGCCAAAGCCCAGCCATGTGGAGGCCGCGCGGCCGCCGGCGCCAGGTCACGGGGTTTTCCTACGAACCAAAGCACGCCACGCAAACCCAACGATGCATGGTCATCGCCAACACCTTCATCCTCTGGGTCCTGGGCGCCGCCGCCATCCTCGGCGTGGCTGCTGTCGCGCACAAGCGCACCCGCCGCGACCGCGACGTCGCCGAGCGCAGCAGCAACCACGCGTCCTGAGCCCGGCGCCGCGGCCGCCTTCGGCTTCGCGCCGGAAATACGGCTGCGTCCTACATGGCCGCTGCGTCCCCTGACCGACATTCATCGTCGGGCTTACAGGGGAACAAGGCCATGAAGGAAAACCTCAGCATCCTCGAAGCGGTGGGCGGGCTGGGCAGCGACACCGCCATGGAGCGCATGATCCTGGCGCGCGAACTGCCCAAGAGAACCATCGCGCTGGTCCTGGCCGGCGGCCGCGGCTCGCGGCTGATGGACCTGACCGACCGCCGCGCCAAGCCGGCGGTCTATTTCGGCGGCAAGTTCCGCATCATCGACTTCGCGCTGTCGAACTGCATCAACTCCGGCATCCGGCGCATCGGCGTGCTCACGCAGTACAAGTCCCATTCGCTGCTGCGCCACCTGCAGCGCGGCTGGAACTTCCTGCAGGGCGCGCACAACGAGTTCATCGACCTGCTGCCGGCGCAACAGCGCGTGAACGAGGCCTTCTGGTACCGCGGCACCGCCGACGCCATCACCCAGAACATCGACATCCTGCGCGCCTACGAGCCCGAATACATCCTGGTGCTCGCCGGCGACCACATCTACAAGCAGGACTACTCGCTGATGCTGCTCGATCACGTGGAGAGCCGCGCCAAGGTGACCGTGGGCTGCATCGAGGTGCCGCGCGAGGAAGCCACGGCGCTGGGCGTGATGCACGTGGACGAACGCCGGCGCATCACCGACTTCCTGGAGAAGCCGAAGGACCCGCCGGCGATCCCCGGCAAGCCGGACCGCGCGCTGGGCAGCATGGGCATCTACGTCTTCGACGCGGAGTACCTGTACAAGCTGCTCGAGCAGGACATGCACGACGAGAAGTCGGAGCACGACTTCGGCAAGAACCTGATCCCGCAGATCGTGACCGACGGCGGCGCCATCGCGCATCCGCTGAACCTCTCCAGCATCCCGCCGACCACGCGCCACAAGCCCTACTGGCGCGACGTGGGCACGGTGGAGGCCTTCTGGGCCGCCAACCTGGACCTCGCGGGCGACATGCCGGAGCTGAACCTGTACGACAAGGACTGGCCGGTGTGGACCTACCAGGAGCAGCTGCCGCCGGCGAAGTTCGTGCCGGACGAGCGCGGCCTGAACGGCGAGACGTCCAACGTGCTGATCTCCGGCGGCTGCATCGTGGTGGGCTCCAACATCCGCCGCTCGGTGCTGTTCTCGAACGTGAAGGTGCAGTCCTGCTGCACGGTCACGGAGGCGGTGATCATGCCGGACTGCGTGATCGGGCGCGGCTCGCGCCTGTCGAAGGTGGTGATCGACCGCGGCTGCACCCTGCCGGAAGGCATCGTGATCGGCGAGGATCCCGAGGCCGACGCCCAGCGCTTCCACCGCACCGACAAGGGCGTGGTGCTGGTCACCACCGACATGCTCGATCGCCTGCCGTCGGCGTGAGGCACGCGGGGAAGCGGGGTCTGGTACAACCCCGCTCTCCCCTCCATGAATCCCGAAGCTAGCCAGATCTGGACCGCCCCGCGCTGGGCGCTCGCCCTGCTGCTTGCCCTGCTGGGCATGCTCGGGCCGTTCTCGATCGACACCTACATTCCGGCCTTCTCGGGCATCGCCGGCGCGCTGCAGGCCACGCCGGTGCAGATGCAGCAGACGCTGTCGGCGTACCTGTTCGGGTTCGCCTTCATGAACCTGTTCCACGGCGCGCTGGCGGACAGCTTCGGCCGGCGGCCGGTGGTGCTGTGGGCCATCGCGGTGTTCACGCTGGCGTCGGTGGGCTGCGCGCTGTCGCAGAGCATCGGCTGGCTGGTGTTCTTCCGCGCGCTGCAGGGGCTGTGCAGCGGCGCGGGCTGGGTCGTGTCGCGGGCGGTGATCCGCGACATGTTCCCGCCCGAGCAGGCGCAGAAGGTCATGAGCCAGGTGACGATCTACTTCGGCGTCGCTCCCGCGGTGGCGCCGGTGATCGGCGGCTGGCTGTTCGTGCATGCGGGCTGGCACAGCATCTTCTGGTTCCTCACCGGCGTGGGCATCTTCCTGTGGATCGCCAACTACCGCCTGCTGCCGGAGACGCTGCATGCCACGCATCGCCAGCCGTTCAACGTGCGCAACCTGATGCGCGGCTACTGGCAGCTGGGCGCGAGCCCGCGCTTCCTGCTGCTGGCGCTGGCCAGCGGCATCCCGTTCAACGGCATGTTCCTGTACGTGCTGTCGGCGCCGGCCTTCCTCGGCCAGCACCTGCGCCTGGCGCCCACGCAGTTCTTCTGGTTCTTCCTGCTCACGATCAGCGGGATCATGGCGGGCTCCTACGCCAGCGGGCGGCTGGCGGGGCGGATCCAGCCGATGAACCAGATCCGCTGGGGCTTCATCGTGATGGTGGTCGTGTCGCTGGCGAACGTGGCGGCGAACTTCCTTTTCACGCCGACCGTCGGCTGGGCGCTGATCCCGATCGCGCTGTTCTCGTTCGGCTGGGCGCTGATGGTGCCGGTGGTGACGCTGCTGGTGCTGGACCTGTATCCGCAGAGGCGCGGGATGGCGTCGTCGCTGCAGGCCTTCGTGGGATCGGCGGCCAACGGTTTCGTTGCCGGTGCGATCGCGCCGCTGGTGATGGATTCGACGCAGGAGCTGGCGGTGGCGTCGTTCGGGATGATGAGCGTGGGGCTGGTGGCGTGGGTGGTGGTGCAGAGGAAGTGGCCGGAGACGGGGCGCCTGCGTGCGGCCGCCGCCGGCGTTTCACCGCAGGCGTGAGGCGCGTTCGTTCCGGCTTCGTGGCCAGGCGGCTCAGCGGGCCGGCGCCGTGCCGGGAAGTCCCTGCACGTAGCTGGCGATGTCCACGATGTCTTCCGCCCCGAGGGCGTGGGCGATGGTCTGCATGACGGCGCCTGCGGGGCGGTCGTCGGTACGCTGGAAGCCCTTGAGTTGCTTGGCCACGTAGTCGCGGTGCTGGCCTGCCAGCCGCGGGAAGGTCGCATTGCCCTGGCCTTCGGCGCCGTGGCAGGTCGCGCACGCGGGCACGTTGCGCGCCGGCACTCCCTCGAGATAGATCGTGCGGCCCGCGGGGCTGCCCGCGCCCGGCAGCCCGCTCGCCGGCGCTTGCGCCGCGTAATACGCGGCCAGGCCGGCGATCTGCTCGTCGGTCAGGCTGCGGCTCAAGCCCCACATGTAGCGGAAGCCGGCCGGGTCCTTGCGGCCGTGACTGCGGAATTCCTTCAACTGCGCCGACAGGTACTCCGGCGTCTGTGCGGCCAGGTTGGGGAAGTTGGGCGAGACGCTCACGCCGGTGAATCCATGGCAGTTCGAGCAGACTTGGCCGGCAAGCGTGACCGCGGAGACCCGCGGATTGCCCAGGTCGCGCGAGCGGGACAGGTCGGCGCAGCCCGTGAGCAGCGCGAGCGGCAGCAGGAGGCAGGCGGCACGGCCAGCTTTCATGTCGGTCTCCCCGTTCAGTAGGCTGCCCACAGGTACAGGAACAGCGTGTCGTTGTCGCGCGCATTGCGCCCGAAGCCGTCGTAGTTGGTCGACGCGCCGTTGAAGCGCGTGTAGTGCGTGAACTGCGCGCCGATGCGCACGTACTGCACGGGCGTCCAGAAGGCCTCGAGCGTGGCGCCGCGCGTGGCCGGATTGCCGGAGAAATTTCCGCCGACGCGCTGCGAAGGAGCGGCGGCGGCCGGGTCGGTGGTGACCGTCAGCGTGTCCGGGCTGAAGCCCGAGCTCTGGTTGGCCGTGTTGGTGCTGCCGGTGAGGTTGAACACGCCCACGCTGCCGCCGTAGCGCGCCTGGTAGACGTAGGTGAGCTTGCCTCGCAACACGTTGCTCGTGTCGCGCGCGTTGGTGACGGGCAGGGGGTTGCCGGCGGCATCGACGAAGCCGACGTCCTGGCCGGCCAGCGCGTTCGGGAAGGTGTGCCGGCTGCGCAGGTACGCGAACTGCGCGGTGACCGCATGCGGGTCGAGCAGGTACTGGTATTGCGAATCGAGGCCGAGGTCCAGCGTGTGGTGCAGCGTTCCGCTGTCGGACGTGTCGGCCGGATCGTCGAAGATCCGCGCGCGCATGCCGCTGGTGCCGACCATCAGGCTGTGCGGGCCCCATTCGTGGTTCCAGGCCAGCCGCCAGTAGGGGTTGAGCCCCTTGAGCTTGGTGTTTTCGGAATTCGGGATGCCGGCGTGCAGGAACGACAACGGGCCGCGCGCCGTGCCATAACTGCCCGCCTCGGCATAGAGGGTGCGGTTCCAGAACCCGTAGGCGGTGAGCCCGGCGATGTTGCCGCCGGCGGCGAAGGAGGGATAAGGCGCGTTGCCGTCGACGAAGCGGCTGCTGGTGGGACTCGGCACCGGCACGTACTGCATCCAGGCGGGAGCGGTGTTCCACGGGTCCGCGAGCGAGGGATTGTTGTTCACCGACACGCCGAACACCAGGTCGCGGCTGGCGTCGATGAAGCGGTCGGCGTAGCGCAGGTCGATGTTGTCGGCCGCGGTGTGCCCGTGGAAGGCCCCGTCCTCGGACTGGGTGGCGTAGGGATCGAAGGTGAACTGCGCGAAGGCACCGAGGGTGTCGGTGATCCTGCCGCCGAGGAAGACGCTGGCCGTGGCGAAGATCGTGTCGCGGTTCTTCTGGAAGTCCGCCGCCGGGTCGTCGCTCTTGCTCGTGTTGCGGACCCTGGAGTTGGACACGACGGCCATGGCGGACAGGGGCACCGTGCGCTCGCCTATCGTATAGCCCGTCAGCTTGAACATCCGGCCGTAGGGCGTCAGCTCGGGGAATTGGCCGCCGGCGTGGCAGGCCACGCAGTTCTGGCCGGTCTGGCGCGCGAAGAGCGGGAGCGCCCCCGCCGGAGCGCACACCAAGGCGAGCACCGCGCCGGCAAGGAAGGCGGCGGCCGCGCGCCATGCGCGTGGAACGGTCAAGCGGCAAGCATGGTCCACGTCGCCCTCCTGCAGTTCGGAAGCCGCATTAGGCCCTTGGTATGCAAGTGCACTTTGACGATGGTCAAGATCCGAACGTCGCCAGCCCGACAGTCCGCGGCCTGCGCGGCGCGGCGAAAAAAAGAAAAGGGCACCTGGCGGTGCCCTTCCGATGGCGCTCCGCGCGAGCGCCCGCGCCCTCCCCACGGGAAGGTAGGAAGTCCTTACCGGCCGCTGCGCGCAGGCCGCGCGCCGCCGAAGTCGCGCGCACCGTAGCCGCCGCCACCGCCTTCGCGGCGTTCGAACGACTTGCCGCCGAACCCCGTGTGCTTGCCGTAGCCGCCCGACGGGGGACGACGGTCGCCCGGACGCCCCGGCTTGCCGCCGAAGCCCGTGCGCGCCGGCGGACGCTGCTCGAAGCGCTGCTTCGGCTCCAGGCCCGGGATCGTGTGGGCGTCGAAGCGCTGCTTGCTGTAATGCTCGATGTCGCCGATCTTGCGGCGATCGCGGAATTCCGCGAAGGTCACCGCCAGGCCGTCGCGGCCGGCGCGGCCCGTGCGGCCGATGCGGTGCGTGTAGTCCTCGCTCTTCATCGGCAGGCCGTAGTTGAAGACGTGCGAGATCGACGGCACGTCGATGCCGCGCGCGGCGACGTCGGTGGCCACCAGGATCTGGATCTGGCCGCGGCGCAGCGCCATCAGGCGGCGGTTGCGCAGGCCCTGCGACAGGTCGCCGTGCAGCGCCACGGCGGCGAAGCCGGCCTGCTGCAGGTCCTCGGCGAGGCCGTCGCACTCGATCTTGGTGCTGGCGAACACGATCGCCTGCTCCAGGCTCGGCTCGCGCAGCCAGTGATCCAGCAGCTGGCGCTTGTGCTGCGCGTTGTCGACCCAGAACAGCTTCTGCTCGATGTTGGCGTGCTTTTCCTGCGGCGAGTCGATCTGCAGGTGCTTCGGCTGCCGCATCACGCGCGTGGCGAGCTGCTGCACGCGCGGCGCGAAGGTGGCCGAGAACATCATGGTCTGGCGGCGGTTCGCGGTGAGCTGGTGCACTTCGGCCAGGTCTTCGGCGAAGCCCAGGTCCAGCATGCGGTCGGCTTCGTCGACGACCAGGAACTGCACCTTGTCCAGCTTGATCTGGTGCGAGCGCTGCAGGTCCAGCAGGCGGCCGGGCGTGGCGACCACGAGGTCGGCGTTCTGCAGCTTGGCGATCTGCATCTGGTAGGGCATGCCGCCCACCACGTTGGCGATGCGCAGGCCGCGGCAGTGCTTGACCAGGTCGATCGCGTCGGCGGCGACCTGCTGCGCGAGTTCGCGCGTGGGGCACAGCACCAGCGCGCCGGGGGTGGCGGCCTTGAAGCTGCGCGGCGACAGCGGGTTGCGGCGGGCGGGACGCTTGGCCGGCGCTTCGCCGCGCGCGATCGCGTCGATGCGGGCCTGCTCCTCAGCGGCCGCTTCGGCGGCGTTCTGCGCCAGCAGCGTGTGGAGCACCGGCAGCAGGAAGGCCGCGGTCTTGCCGCTGCCCGTCTGGCTGGAGACCATCATGTCGTTGAAGGTCGTCGCGGCGCTGGCGTCCTGCGCCATGGCCAGGCCGATGGTCTGCTGCTGCACGGCGGTGGGCTGCGTGAAGCCGAGGTCGGCCACGGCGGCGAGGAGTTCGGGGGCGAGGCCCAGCACGGCGAAGCCGTTGGTCTCGGGGGTGTCTTGTTCTTGCAGGATGTCCGTCATGAAAAAAGTCCATGCGGCGCCCCTGGCGGGCGCGCCGTCGTCGAAAGGTTGGGAGACATCAACCGTTCCAACGACAAACAGGACTTTCGGCCTGCGGCCCTATGTGCTCCCTGAGGAAGCGGGCCAGTGCAAGAAGGCGGATGCGCGATTCAGCCGCCGCAAAAAACGGCGAAGCGTCGATTATCGCAGGTTTCGGGTTTTCCCGCACGGGAGCTTGAAAACCAGGACAGGACAGCCGGACGCAGAGGGCGCAAAGGGTACGCAGAGGACGCAAAAAAGACAAAGAGAACTTAGAAGGTCTCTTTTGCGTTCTCTGCGTACCCTTTGCGTCCTCTGCGTCCGGCCGTTCGGTTGTTCGGTTGTTCGGTCGTTCGGCGGTCCGGTTTTCAGGGATTCAGCTTCAGGAAGTGCTCGCGGTAGTGCGCCAGTTCGTCGATCGACTCGTGCACGTCGGCCAGCGCCGTGTGCAATTGGCGCTTCTTGAACGCGGCGTAGATGTCGGGCCGCCAGCGCCGCGACAGTTCCTTGAGGGTGCTGACGTCGAGGTTGCGGTAGTGGAACCAGGCTTCCAGCTTCGGCATGTACTTCACGAGGAAGCGCCGGTCCTGCCCGATGCTGTTGCCGCACATGGGGCTGCCGTTCTTCGGCACGTACTTCGCCAGGAACTCCAGGACCTGCTGCTCCGCGTCGGCCTCCGTGATCACGGAGGCGCGCACCCGCTCGGTCAGGCCGCTCTTGCCGTGCGTGCCCTTGTTCCAGGCGTCCATCAGGTCCAGTTGCGCATCGCTCTGGTGGATCGCCAGTTCGGGCCCCTCGATGCGCGGCTCCAGGCCGGGGCCGGTGACGACCACGGCGATCTCGATGATGCGGTCCCGCTCGGGGTCCAGCCCCGTCATTTCACAGTCGAGCCAGACGAGGTTCTGGTCGCTCTTGGCCAGCGTTGCTGGCGGCGTTTCTATAGCGTCGGCCATGGCGTCCATTCTCGCCGATGGCCTAATGCAAAGGGCCCACCCCCGAAGCGCCTTCGGCGCCTCCCCCTTAAGGGGGCGCCACCAGCGGCCCGGCAAAGCCGGTTCCGCGGTGGCACTGGAGGGAGCGTGCCGGGGGACTAAGATCGCGCGTATGCAAGCCTCCGCCGCGCTGACCTTCGCGTTCGCCGCCTTCCTCCTCGCCGGCCTCGTCGTGAAGTTCTGGCTGTCTTCGCGCCAGGTGCGCTTCGTCGCGCGTCATCGCGACAAGGTGCCCGATGCGTTCGCAGGCACCGTCTCCCTTGGCGCCCACCAGAAGGCCGCCGACTACACGGTGGCCAAGTCGCGCCTCGGCCTGCTCGAGACCGCGTTCGCGGCCACGGTGCTGCTCGGATGGACGCTGCTGGGCGGCCTCGACACGCTGAACCACGCGCTGCTGCGCTGGCTCGGTCCCGGCATGACGCAGCAGCTGGTGCTGCTCGCCTCCTTCGCCGTGATCAGCGGCCTGCTGGACCTGCCCTTCTCCCTGTACCAGACCTTCGTGGTGGAAGAACGCTTCGGCTTCAACAAGATGACGTGGAAGCTGTGGCTCGCCGACATGGTCAAGGGCACCGTGCTGGGCGCGCTGATCGGCCTGCCGATCGCGGCCCTGATCCTGTGGCTGATGGGCGCGGCCGGCCCGTGGTGGTGGCTGTGGGCCTGGGGCGTGTGGATGGGGTTCAACCTGCTGCTGCTGGTGATCTATCCCACCTTCATCGCGCCCCTGTTCAACAAGTTCCAGCCGCTGGAGGACGAGACGCTCAAAGCACGCGTCACGGCCCTGATGCAGCGCTGCGGCTTCGCGGCCAAGGGCCTGTTCGTGATGGACGGCAGCAAGCGCAGCGCGCACGCCAATGCCTATTTCACCGGCTTCGGCGCGGCCAAGCGCGTCGTGTTCTACGACACGCTGCTGGCCAAGCTCTCCCCCGGCGAGGTGGATGCGGTGCTGGCGCACGAGCTCGGGCACTTCAAGCACAAGCACATCGTCAAGCGCATCGTCGCCCTGTTCGCGCTGAGCCTGCTCGGTTTCGCGCTGCTCGGTTGGCTGGCGACCCGCGTGTGGTTCTACACGGGGCTGGGCGTGCGCCCGAACCTCGACGGCCCGAACAGCGCGCTGGCGCTGCTGCTGTTCATGCTGGCCGTGCCGGTGTTCACCTATTTCGTCTCGCCGCTGATGGCGCAGTTCTCGCGCCGGCACGAGTTCGAGGCCGATGCCTTCGCCGCCACGCAGACCAGCGGCCGCGACCTGGGCAACGCCCTGCTGAAGCTGTACGAGGACAACGCCTCCACGCTCACGCCCGACCCGGTGTTCGTCAAGTTCTATTACTCCCACCCGCCGGCGTCCGAGCGGCTCGCGCGCCTGGGCGCGGGGGCGCCCGCATGAAAGCGCGCATTGGCTGAGGCCGCACCGCAGCGGGGCCTGGTGGTGGCCAGCCACGGCCGGCACTGCCTGGTGGAGTCGCCCGACGGCACGCGCCGCCTGTGCCATCCGCGCGGCAAGAAGAGCCAGTCGGTGGTGGGCGACCGCGTGCAGTGGCAGACCACGGGCGACGAAGGCGTGATCGTCTCGGTGGAGCCGCGCCGCAACCTCTTCTACCGGCAGGACGAAATCCGCACCAAATCCTTCGCGGCCAACCTCGACCTGGTGCTGGTGCTGATCGCGGCGGAGCCCGAGTTCTCGGAAATGCAGCTGGCGCGCGCGCTGATCGCGGCCGAGGCGGAGCGCATCGCGCCCCTGATCGCGTTGAACAAGAGCGACCTGGTGGAACCGTTCGAGCGGGCCTGGGGGCGCCTGGTGCCCTACCAGCACATGGGCTACGGCGTGCTGCCGCTGTCGCTGCGCATGTCGGGCGACACGGACCACGAGCACCTGCTCAAGCACCTGCACGGCAAGACGACGCTCGTGCTCGGCCCCTCGGGCGCCGGCAAGAGCACGCTGATCAACCTGCTGGCGCCGCAGGCCCGGGCGCTCACCGGCGAGATCTCGCAGGCGCTCAACTCCGGGCGCCACACGACCACGGCGACGACCTGGTACTGGGTGGACGACGAGCGCAGCACGGGACTGATCGACTCGCCGGGCTTCCAGGAATTCGGCCTGCACCACGTCGACAAGATGCAGCTGGCCGGGCTGATGCCGGACTTCCGGCCGCACGTGGCGCAGTGCAAGTTCTACAACTGCACCCACCTGCACGAGCCGGGCTGCGGGGTGATCGCCGCCGTGGCCGCGCAGCCCGGTGCGCCGGCGGGCCAGATCGAACCTACGCGTTACCGCATCTACCGTACGCTGTTCGAGGAGCGGTCACAAGCCCGTTACTAGTGTCCTGTCCCATGAATATCTGCACTCTCGTTCGGTGCAGGCGGGGATGATCGGTGGTTGGCCAGAGTGGGGGGCCGGGGGGGGGGGGGGCCCCCCCCG